>NZ_CAMXYE010000038.1 GCF_947253055.1 uncultured Arcanobacterium sp.
TAATCTGTGAAAAGTGAAAGACTTGCGCCAAAGAAGGTGGAACTAAAGTGGAAGCGATCAGCACTATCCCGCAGATAAACATACCTAAAGAAAGCAGGTGGTTAATGATTTTTTCACCCTGCACTATGCTGTATACCCGGTTACGCCGACTCGTTAAGTCATCTATGCTCACTAGCAGTGCTAAGAGCCAAGGCAATACATAATAAGCGATTCGGAATAATATGATTCCCAGCAAAAGCTTTTCCGTATTCACTCCCATTTCACTGAAAAGAGCAATTACGGTAACGTCGAAAGAACCGAGACCCGCTGGGAGCATGGAAATTAACCCGACGAGCGTGGCCGAAACATAGATGAAAATAGTAATACCGAGCCCGATTTCAGGAGCGAAAATACGGAGACAGGCCCAGAAAAATAAGGCCGCCGCTAGCCAATCGACTACTGAGCCAAAAGCCATTTCACATTTTTGCCGAAAATTTTGCTGGGCGAGGAGGCTGCGGGAAAGATCGATTTTACCAATTCGAATATGCTGCCCGAAAAAATAAAGCGGTATATAGATTCCCGCTGTGAGAGGCACAATCGCAAAAGCACCTTCCCAACGCACCGCGAGGGGAAGAGTGCAGAGTAATAGCAAAAATAGTCCCAGCAAATTAGCTGCCCACACTGCGAGGGTAATGCGCAGAGCTAATTTTTTATCTGCACCGGCGTGCTGGTAGCGGCGCGCGCGAATAGTGCCGCCGGTGAGTCCGCCCAGCCCGGCGAAGTTATTAAAAGCCTGCGCGACCCAGCCCGTGCGCAAAGCCTCCCGCATTGGAAGTTGCACAGAAAAGTGCCGCGCCGCAAATACGTCATAAAGCCCCGTAGCAGTGAAAGAGATGATTCCGAGGAATAAAAATCCAATTATTACGCCCGGGCGCTGCTCACGCAGAAGCATCTGCATATCTTTTCCAGATATAGAACGCAGCTCTCCTTGCGCCACAAAAATAACTGCCGCAATCATCACAATGTAAAATATGCGGATAAGTAGCTGCTTATGCGGAGCTAGGCGTTTTTTTAAGCGCATTAGACCCGAATCTTGGGCGGGCAGCGCTGCTGAAGAAATTTCTGCTTCAACTTCACTCATATAATTTAGAGTAGAATAATTCAGCGGCATAAACTATCGTGCAGAAGAATTTATCGAATTTTTAAGCCAGTTCACAGGTCAGGAGCCGTATGATTCCGCTCATTTCGCATCGTCTGCTATTACTTCTCGCAGCGGCCACTCTCCTAGCGGTAGCTTTAGCTGCTTGGCAGCTGGCAAAACGCCACAAAATACGGGTATTGCTTTGCCTGATATTAGCGGCGCTCCTCGGCACCTCTACAGTGGCGGCGCGCATCAATTTTGTAGGAAAATTTGTGCCCACGTGGGGAGATTTGTTTTCCTTAATCACTACCAGCAATGATTCTGAAAATGTGGTGCCCATAGCGGCGGCAAAAAAGGCGAACTACCACGCTGATTTTACTGAGGTAACTGATCGGAAAATTTGGGCAGAAAATCTAGGTGGAGAATTACTTGAAACCACTTTCCGCGGCCCTAATTCACAGATAGAAAATCGCGTATTCGTATGGGCACCTACCGGCTGGCAAAAAATGCAGAAGTTGCCGGTAGTAGAGTTTCTGCACGGATTCCCCGGTGCACCCGAAAAAGTACCACAGCAATTAGAATTAGGAAAAGGTATTTCTCAGCTGGTGCAAAACGGAAAGATACCGCCTTTGCTAGTAGTAATGCCTTTTTTGAATGCAGATGCACAAGCTCCTGATTGTGTAGATATAGCTGGCCGGCCGGCCGTCGGTACTTGGACTGCCCGCGATGTACCCGAACTTATTAAAGCCAATTTCCCGGCAGCTACCGATGCGCAGCATTGGACGCTCGGCGGAATATCGGCGGGAGCCTACTGCGCCGGCATACTCAGTATGCAAGAACCAAAAACTTTCGGAAGCACTTTTATATTTTCCGGATATGACCACCCACTGCTCGGAGGGCTAACTAACCCGCAATTGCAAAGTGAATATACGCTCACCAATATGTTGCAAAAAAGCGAAGCTATGAATATCTATGCGACAGCTGCCGGAGATGATACCGAAGCTATCCAGCTATTAAAAAATCTGCAAAACGCCGCGCGCTCACAGGATATAGTAGTCACTGATTACAGCAAAATGGGGGCGCATAATTGGGAGACGTGGGCCAAAGACTTTGCGCGCGCTCTGCCGTGGAAAGCTGATTTAGAGCAAGGCAAGGTGCATAGTTCTGAATTTACCAATAACTGGGAAATCCATAAAGTGGGGATTTGGTCTATTTTGGGAATTTTGGTGCTCTTAGCTCTCTGCTCGGGCATCTATATCGCTCGGCAATTACCTAAGCCCCGCCTCGCTCCCGAAAGCACCACTATTATTCGCCGCGGAGGAAGAAACTTGATGAATTACTTCCAATGCGGGGTATTTGCGGCAGCGCTTATGGGAGGAATTCTCTTATTAATAAACCGCTCCACTCAGACCGTAGGCGGTTTAACGGATATTTCGGCTCTGCTGGATCTACTCGGTCTCTAGGAAACCGGCACAGCCCACTGCCAAACCATCAGAGCCAATGCGCGCGCAAATCTTCTGCCGTACGTGGCGAGAGATCTTGCAAAGTTAAATCAAAAATAGTGAAAGCGCCGTGCTCCTGCCGCGCCGCTTTCCGCACTGCTGCGCGCGCCACCGCCACGGCTGCCGCCCCCGTGAATTCCGGATTGGAGTCTAATTCCAGTTGAAAAGTGATTCCGTGCTGCACATTTTCGGAAGTGGTGCCGCGGCGAATCACTATTCCTCCGTGCGGAATTCCGCTGTGCTCCGCCTGCAGTTCTTCCGCGCTAAGGAAATTTACAGTTACATCGTAATCCGCAAAATAATCCGGCATAGTGGCTATCTGCTGCGCAATTTTTTCTTTATCTGCTCCCGCTTCCACCACTACATAGCAAATACGCTTATGCATAGTGCGGGGCGTAAGTTCAACTTCTTTTCCCGCCTTTACTGCTGCCACTGTAGCTTCTACCGGCACGGTATATTGGCGTGCATCCACCACCCCGGGAATCCGGCGTATCGCATCTGAATGCCCTTGCGATACTCCCGGCCCCCAAAATGTAGTAGTTTTTCCCTGCGGCAGTACCGCATCGCCTAGCGCGCGGAGGAGAGAAAATAGCCCCGGATCCCAGCCGGCAGAGATAACTGCCGTGGTGCCGGCCTTTTCAGCAACCGCCGCCACCTGGGCAAAATGGGCCGGAATTTTTGCGTGGGTATCGAAAGAATCAACTACATTAAATTTTTCCGCTATTGCTGGCGTCTGCTGGCGCAAATCGGTAGCAGATCCACCACAATTTATTACCACATCTAGCTTCCCCGCATAGGAGTCTAGATCGGCGAGCGGCAATACGGGAGCTCCCTCGCTCTGAACTTGCTCCGGGGCACGCCGCGTGAAAATAGCTACACATTCCATATCGCTGGCCTGCGCTAAGGCTAGCTCCACCCCGCGCCCTAAATTACCGTACCCATTAATTGCCGCTTTAATCATAATGCTCTCCTCATTCCCCGATTTTATTTGTTACTACTTTGGCGCAAAATTTCTATTTCAACAAGCCCGCTAGCGATTTCTGCACTGCTGCCTCGACTTGCGAATAAGAATCTCCTTCATCCAGCGCTTTCATTCCTGCCTCCAATAGAGCAGCCGTAAGACGCGTATTTATATCTGCTCGCTCCGCATCTATTTGCTGCCAAAGTCTATGCACATATGCTACTACTCCATGGTGAAAATACTGCATACGTGGAGAATGAAAATTTCCCGGTAAATACTCTGAATCTAAATTAGAAGTAGCCGGCGGCGAGGCAGATAATTCTGAAGTAGCCGAGGTGGGGAGAGTGGGCGCAGCGGCCATTTTCCGCGCTCGAATCACCTGCATAAGCCAGGAATGCCCGGTTTCGGCTGCCAACTCTAGACTTGCTTGCGCAAATTCTTTTAGTTGCTGCTCTGGCACCGCCAAAGAATCTACTCTTTGCGCCACTTTTTCTTTCCATTGGCGCATATATCTTCCCACTACTTCGTCCCGTAAATCATCTACGGAAGTCACATAGCGATAAATAGAATTACGGGCAATCCCTACTTTTTTTGCCACCGCGCCCGCCGTCAATACCGCTGTATCGCTTTGCCGCAGAATAGACTCCGCCGCATCTATTAGCTGGGCGTGCATATTTTCCCGATGCTCTTTCACCGTAGATGCAGAAATTTTCGGCATTTACCCTCCCTATCTTTCTCCCTTATTCTAGCTTTCTCTATGAAAATAATAGCGGAGGAAGGCCCACCTAAAATTTCCCCGTTAGGCATCGCTGAAAAAACCTGCAAGAATAAAAGAATGGACTTTATGGAGTGGGCATTGCAAGTGGCGCGGGCACATCCGCAACTGCAGGACGCACTTATTACTGCAGATGGGGAGCAGCTTTCGATACTGCTCAACGACGGCCGCACCTTCACATTCCGCCCCGGGGCTCTTCTAGATAAAAACGATACCCAAGCCCGCCGCACCGAAATGCTTAATCAACTCATTTCCATCGGCATAAAACATGCCCAAAAAGATTCTCCGGCGGGCAGTGCCGAAAAAGAACTCACAGCCACTTCCACTAATCCGCCGCGGCGCATCCCCCAAGCCGATACTCCAGTTATGCCGATAGTGCGCGAAGCAGGATATTTTTTGCGCTCCCATCGCGGAGAAGACTCCATGGTGTACGTACCGCTCACCGATTTTATTGCCGTGGGATTGGCACACGATTTTCCCGATACTATTCAACCTATTTATTATTCTCAACTCGAAGAAGAAGGAATAGAAAGTGGGGATATTTTCCCTACCGCCGTGCTAAATCTGCGCCAGTTGACCACTACCCAAGCTCTCCCCTCCGAGTTCAACGCTCCGCCGAGCGACGGCGCAGAGTCTGCTGATTTTTCCGACCCGCAAGATCCGGACGCCGGAAACTTTCGCCAAGCTCTCGCCATCGGAATCACAAAAATGGCCGAAGCAGATGTGCTCAGTATTCTGCATCCACCCAACTACGAGCTTTCTTGGTTTTGCGATGTGGAGATAATGCAGCAACTAGCTGCCCAAGTATCTATGCATCGCCCTGCCGATATTCCGCTTTTTGTGCCGGCCACCCGTACCAATTTATTTATTGTATTCAGCGAGGATCCCCACTTGGCAGATTTTTTTGCCACGCTCGCCGCCGAGCAGGGAGCTACGAATGCCGTCTACCCCCTTCCGCACACTATCGCAGCTGATGGTTGGCGAGAGTGGGTGCCGCTGCCGGGAAGCCGCCTCTCCAAAATCCTAAGCGAGTTGCGCTACTATTACCGCTCCCGCAACTACCGCGAACAACTTAACTATATGGAGCGCTGGAGCAGCGAAAATAGCCTTAAATCTTATGATCTTTACACCACCGCAGCCGGCGAAAAAGTGACGGCGGCGCAGTGGAATGCTACAGATGAAACCGGCTCCGTACCAGATACAGAGTATCTCATTTTTCATCGCGATCCTTCTCCGCATCCATGGGACACCGAAGAACCTGTACATATTGCCTTACAATCACATATTGCCCGCGAACTGTGGCCAGCCGGATTCCAAAAAGATGAAAATGCCTGGCCACCTCGCTGGGAAATAAAAGGCTTCCCGGATTCCGCCACTTTAGCGAAATTCCGGGAAGCCGTAGATCGTATTATCTAAGCGCTTCACCTTACTGCTATTAGCGGAGGAAAACCCACCTAAAAATCACCTCGCTATGCAGCATTGAAAAAAACTGCAAAGATAAAAGAATGGAATTTATAGAGTGGGCATTGCAAGTAGCGCAGGCACATCCGCAACTGCAGGACGCCCTTATTACTACAAATGAAAAGCAGCTTTCAATACTGATGAAAGATGGCCACGCCTTCACATTACGCCTCGAAGCGATTTTGGATAAAAACGATACCCAAGCCCATCGCACCGAAATGCTCAATCACCTCATTTCTGCCGCGATAAAATATACGCAGAAGAATTCTTCCACAGCTCCTATCGAAAAAGCATGCATAATAGATCCTCTAGAAAATATACGGATTCTACCGGTAGTACAAGATGCAGGATATTTTTTAAACTCCTACTGCAATAGTGGAGAAGACTGCATGATACATATGCCGCTCACCGATTTTATTGGTATGGGTTTAGTATATGATTCCCCCAATCATGTTAAACCTATTTACTATTCCACGATTGAAGAAAATGAAACGGAAATCGGAGATTTTTTCTCTATTGCTATAGGGGATCTCCGCCGGCTATCCAATGTCCAGATTCTCAATGCCGATTCAGATACCACACTAGACAGAATAAAACTTGGCAAACCTTTTAAACTGAAGAATCCTAATAACCGCAAACTTCTCCAAAATATCTCCATGCAATTCCTTACAATCGCTGGAGCCCATGTACTCAGTATTGCATGCCCATCAAATTATGAACTTTCTTGGCTTTGTGATCTAGACATGATGCATCGCTTAGCTAAAAAATTATCTGCACACCAAACCTATAATATTCCGCTTTTTATACCAGTCACCAGCTCTGAATTATTAATCGTATTCAGCGAAAGCCCTTGCTTAGCAGATCTTTTTACAGAGTTAGCTGCCAGAGAAGAATACACAAATCTCCTTTATCCACTTCCGCACACTATCGCAGCTGATGGCTGGCGAGAATGGATACCGCTGCCGGGAAGCCGCCTCTCCAAAATCCTAAGCGAGTTGCGCTACTATTACCGCTCCCGCAACTACCGCGAACAACTTAACTATATGGAGCGCTGGAGCAGCGAAAATAGCCTTAAATCTTATGATCTTTACACCACCGCAGCCGGCGAAAAAGTGACGGCGGCGCAGTGGAATGCTACAGATGAAACCGGCTCCGTACCAGATACAGAGTATCTCATTTTTCATCGCGATCCTTCTCCGCATCCATGGGACACCGAAGAACCTGTACATATTGCCTTACAATCACATATTGCCCGCGAACTGTGGCCAGCCGGATTCCAAAAAGATGAAAATGCCTGGCCACCTCGCTGGGAAATAAAAGGCTTCCCGGATTCCGCCACTTTAGCGAAATTCCGGGAAGCCGTAGATCGTATTATCTAAGCGCTTCACCTTACTGCTATTAGCGGAGTGAAACGCTCTCGATTAATTTAGCCGTCAATTCCTTTGGCATAGGATTCACTCTCTTGCACATATTTTTCAGCCGAGCTGCCCGTACCTAAGGAACCCTTCGCGAGAGTATTGACGATGATTGCGATGGCGCCGTCGCCGGTCACATTGGTGGCGGTACCGAAAGAATCTACTGCCACGTACATAGCTACCATGATTCCGTACATTGGATCGGTGAAAGCCAAAATACCCTGCAGCACACCTTGCGCAGCGGTAATAGCTCCACCCGGCACACCAGGAGCAGCTACCATAATGATGCCCAGCATAAAGATAAATGCCGTCATCTTGGCTGGATCAGGAGTAATTCCCATCATGTACTGTAAAGCTAGGGCGAAAGCAGTGATCTTGATGGTGGAACCAGCTAAATGAATAGTGGCGCAGAGCGGAATTACGAAATCAGCAATTGCTGGCTGCACTCCATTGTTTCGAGCGCACCGCAAGGTGACCGGAATGGTGGCAGCAGAAGAAGCCGTGCCCAAAGCGGTAAAGTAAGCATCGCTCATTCCCCACAGTGCGGAAAGCGGGTTGCGCTTGGCCAGTATTCCGGCCAACGTATACTGCAGCAGCAGCATTACTACTGTAAGGATAAAAGCAAATACAATTACTTTCGCCATTACCACGATTACGTCTACGAACTGACCAGATTTCGACATATTTAAGAAAATGCCAAATACGTGTAGCGGCAGAAGCGGCACAATTGCTTTCGTAATCACAATCATGATTAGCTCGCGGAATTCCCGGAAGATATTCATTAATTTTTCTGCTCGCGCAGCCGTCATTCCTAGGCCAAGCACGAAAGCCAGTACCAGAGCCGTCATTACCCCAAATACTGGATCAATGGTGAAAGAAGGATCCATAAGGGAAGCGACCGCATTTTCCGGAGTAGCTAGGTCAGGCACTTGCTGGCCACTCAGCAGTGAAGGATAGAGCAGGCTGGCTATTCCCCAGGTGCCGAAACCGGCCACCATTGTGGAGCTATAAGCAATCACTACTGTGACTAGCAGCCACTTACCACCGCTCTTTCCCAGCTCGAAAATTGCCGGCGTCACCAGGCCAGTAATAATCAATGGAACTACGAAAGAAAGGAATTTTCCAAAAATATCGTTAAAGGTAGCAAAAGGTACAATCGCCCACGTTGGCAATATCTGCCCGAGCAGAGCACCTAAGATTATTGCCAAAACTACCCAAAAGAGCAGTGTTCGCAGCATATTCTTCCAAAAGCTGACTTTTTCTTTCTGCTCATTAGCCATATACTTCTTCCTCCCCATTATCCGGAAGTTCTTATATTTTTGCAGCTATGCTACTCGGCTCAACACTGGCGTTAAGCACAAATATGGCACAAGCTTACAACTATCTACAGGGAAAACGGAAATTATTTTTCGAAAAAATACGTCTTTAATGTGAAAATGAGCGTTCCCCATAAAAATTCGCTAAAGTTTTAGCTTTAAAGTCCCAATAGTAGCCACCTGCTATAGCTTGCCGTACGTTTTCCACTAGTTGCACAGTGAAGTATTCGTTGTGAATAGTGGCGAGAGTCGAGCTGAGCATCTCTTTCGCCTTAAAGAGATGGCGCAAATAGGCTTTAGAGTAGTGGGTGCAGGTGTAACAGGCACAACCCTCCACTACCGGAGAAAAATCAGCTTTAAATTCCGCACGCGTCACGTTGAATCTTCCGTAAGGGCTGTAAATAGCAGAGTTACGGGCAACCCGCGAAGGATTTACGCAATCGAAAGTATCGATTCCCGCTTCAACTGCCTGGAAAATATCATCTGGCTCTGAAATTCCCAATAAATGCCGCGATTTTTCTTCTGGTAACTCCTCGCAAACCCATCCGACTATACGCCCTAGATTCTCTTTTTCTAAAGCTCCGCCGATACCAAAACCATCAAAAGACTGCCCTTCAATACACATTTTTCCTAGATCGCGCGCCGCTTTGCGGCGTAAATCTTCATATTGTGCACCTTGAATCACTCCGAAGAGCTGCTGATAAGGTTTACCGACCCGCTCCTCCGTCAATTTTTTATGTGCCGCGAGGCAGCGTTCCGCCCACAAGCGCGTACGCTCCAGAGATTCTTCCTGGTAACGCCGAGAATTAAGTAAGGTAGTCAACTCGTCGAAAGCAAAAATAATATCTGCTCCGAGCTGATGTTGAATCTGCATAGAGATTTCTGGAGTGAAACGGTGACGGACGCCGTTCAGATGCGAGCGAAACCAGACTCCGTCCGCATCTACATTGGCTAGACGTTCTTTATTAGCAGCAGTGGCATCATCGGCTACCGTCTTTCCCGAGAATTCTTCGGAAAGTACCTTCTTGAATCCCGCACCTAAGCTCATCACTTGGAAACCGCCCGAATCAGTGTAAGTAGGCCCCGGCCAGTTCATAAACTTTCCTAATCCACCGGCTGCATCGAGAATTTCTGCGCCCGGCTGCAGGTAAAGGTGGTAGGCATTAGCGAGTACTGCTTGGGCACCGGTAGCGGCAATAGATTCGGGCAGTACTGCTTTTACACTCGCTTTCGTGCCCACCGGTATAAAAGCCGGCGTCTGAATATCTCCGTGTGGAGTGTGAATTACGCCGGTACGCCCGAGAGATTTTTCCTTACCAGCCGCCGAAGTGAGCCGGGAAATTATTTCAAATGTCATTTTTACCGCCGCTGCTTTTATTTACCAGCTGCTTCTCCTTTATTTACCAGCTTTTTTACCAGCTGCTTCTCCCGCATTTGCCGGCGCCGAGGCGGACGTAGATTCTTGCTGGTAGCTCACTTCGTAGCGCTTCACAGCTGCAATTACTAAATACGTAATAGGTAAGAGCACTACCTCTATCAATACTTTGTAGATATAGCCGGTAAAGAGCAGGTTGAGGATGGTACCCCAATTAATTACTCCGATCCACGCGATTATGCAGAAAAGTGCCGTATCGGCTAGTTCTCCCACTGCTGTGGAGCTAATAAGGCGAATCCAGAGCTTATCATTGCCGAAATTATTTTTTATGTGCACCAGCACCCAGGAATTGAGCAATTGCCCTGCGAGATATCCGCAGAGTGAAGCGACCACAAAACGCGGCACTACTCCCAGCACCGCAGTGAAAGCAGCTTGCCCCGTATAAGAAGGATCAGCTGGTGCCCAAATAACTAACCAGAATATACAAGAGGCCAAAATAGATACGAAAAATCCGAGGAAAATAGCGCGACTGGCTTTTTTGAATCCATAAACTTCCGAAAGAATATCACCGATTATGTAGGTAAAAGGGAAGAGGATAGCTCCGCCGTCGAATACTAGTGGGCCTATTCCGATTAGTTTCGTGGCGCCAATATTCGATATAAGCAGAAAAGATACAAAAAATACGGCAAAAATATCGTACATGGAGTACTGCCGAGCTGCTGCTGGCAAAAATTTTAACTTACCCATAATCCCTCCGGTGGTGTACATAAATTTTCTCTAAAATCGCAGACTGCGAATTTTTGCCTGGCGCTGCCACCACCGAGGCTCTTGCGTTAAGAATTCTAAACGGGAAATTTGCCGCCGGCAAGCCCGCCAGTAAACTCAGCTTTTTTGTGCAGTTTTCCGCAGGTTTCTATCCGGATTTTCGCCCGCTTTCCTAATAAATTTTCCGCGCAGTCTTACTCGGCGCTGGCCGGCGAGGAACCGCCATAAACTTTCTTCACGTAGGAGCAAGCAGGCACAATAGTATGCTCTCCCAATTCTTCTTCATAGGCGAGCGCCTGCTGCACCAGATTGCGCGCAATTCCCTGCCCCCGATATTCTTGCCGGAGAGACGTATGGGTAAAAATAATGGAATCATCTAGATACTCGTAGCTGAGATAGCCAATAATTTCTCCATCCTTTAGCTTTACTTCCCACTGCCCGGCGGGGGCGTTGTGCACAATGCGATACTCCGGCTTTGCTACTGCTTTTTCCATGCCTGCTTCTCCTCATTCCTTCTTATATTAAGTAAGTATTCTTATCACGGTTTGCTTATCTACTGGCGATACCTCTTCCGTAATCACCATTTTCTCTCCACCACTTTCTAAAGTTTGCCCAGGTAAGAGATAGGATTCACCACTAATAAGATAATTAGTAATCTCTGCGAGTATTTGATAGACGGCAGAGGCAGATTTCGAAGTTTCGCGAATTTCTATATCTAGATGTCCGAAGAGTGGTAAACCATAGGTGCGCCCCCAGCTGAGATCGATTTCTTGGGTACGGATATTTATCCAAAGCGGGAGCGGAATTTTACCGGCACGCAGCAATCCACTTAGTTCCGTTACCATCTGTGGAGGCTGCACTATTCCCATTTCCGAACGGAAAATTCCCACCGCAGCGGCTTCCCGCATGAGCGCATCCGCCAACTGCGTAGCTACGAAGTGGGCACTTAGCATACGTTTCCGCCGGCGAATTTCAGGAATTTGGCTAAGAAAAGCACTTTCATTTGCTAATTGCCCCGCAGCCGCTTCTTTAGCCGGAGCATAGAGAGTGACGGGGACTTGAAATATATGCTCTGGGAGCTGCGCCTTTTCTAGGCTCAAGGGAGTATTTACTGGGCTCATAGCCACGTGTACACCTTGCCACGTAAAATCGAGGATACTTCCAGCCGGATGATTTTCTCCGGCGGGCACCTGCTGCCACTGGCCGGAAATATCTAAGCCCCAGAGGGCGTTGAGCTGCTCTAAGACGCGATCTAAATCTATCGGGGCAGAAAAAAGTGCCACATATGAAAAAATTTCCGGAGCGCGCGGGTGCAGCGCCGATATGCCGAGCTGTTCCATAATACGTATTTTAACCTATGGAAACTTACGCCAATAAGATAGAAATTTATGCTAGTAAATTGCGCTACTGAATTGCGCCAACAAAAAAGACCGGCAAGAGCACAGCAAACCCCCGCCGGTCTGGCAATACCAGCGTTTTATCACTCACCCGATAAAACGCCACACTGCCTACGATTGCTACTTTCCTAAAGAGTAAGAAAGAGAATCTTGAGATTTAGTTTGTACCTCTAATTTACCACGTCTAAGTATTTCTTCCTATTTACCCGCATTATTCCGTTAATTTTCATAATTAATAAAAAAGAGCGCAGTCTAAGAGTGCAATCTTTCCGAAAATCTTTCTAAGAAAAACTACTTCTCCAAAAAATAGCACGCCAAAAGCGGTTGGAAAATAGCCGTTTGAAAACCGCCTAAAGGTAGAGGTGGCAGTAATTAACTCAGGCAGAAAAATCTAAGAAACGCGGACCGCGCTGTGCTAGCTCCGTCCGAAAAGCAGTATCCCACTCCAACCACGGCTCTTTGGAAAGATAATCATTCGTAAAGCGCAGATCCCCCGTCACTTCGGTGCGGCAGAAATCAGGGATCTCTAGATTGGTGACCGGAGAAGTGCGTTCACATTCCGCCACGATTAGCCCCTGATTCTGGCCATAAAAGACGTCAAACTCCCAACCATCTTCTTGCAGCCACAGTGAATAGCGCTTTTTTACCACTAAATTTGCCGAGCGTTGCAAAATCTGCACCGCTACGTCTTGATTTATCTCCGTTTCTAATTCGTAACGCTCCCCGCTGACGGGAGGAGATTTTACAGCTAAAGTGCTAGCCACACTGTGCTCTGCAAAATTCCCCGCCAAAAGCTCCGCCAATACCCGCCGTTCATAAGCACCTACTAAATCAGAGCGGGCATCAAATTCCGGAAATACAAAATCTTCACAAGTAGCGGCGCGGAAAGCGAGCCGCACTCGAATAGCGTAACCAGCCTCTGCGAATACATAAGATTGTAAAATAATTTGCTGCGAGCCGTGCTGGCGCACCACGGCCGGCAGCTGCTCCACCCAGAATTTTCTTTCAAATTCAAAAGGGAACTCTGCGCGCCCACTGGCAGTTAAGTCTGCGTATTCGTCATAGTCGCCTGAAGGCATATTCGATATATCCATACTCAATCCCCTGCTTGCACTCTTACCCGCTTGCGCCCTTCCTTACCCAGAATAGCCTCCCCTTTTTACCTTGCGAAATATAACACCCACAGAAAGGCAATCTGTCGCTCTCCCCCGCGCCTGCCGAAATTTTTAGTAGTATACAAAATAAAGATAAAAATTCCCTCCCGCGGCCAGCTGCTTCATATCTGCAGCAGTCAGCCCGTTCTGAAAAGGTGAAACTATGGATATGCCTGCTAACCCAGCAAAAACTCCAAATAAAAACAAAAAAAGCCTGGCTATAGGCATTGCCATTATTGCTTTAGCAGCTGCGGTGATTATTATTGTCTTGCTCGCCCGCCCCGAAAATAAAGCGGAGCAAACTGAATCTCCCGCTGCTGCCCAAGAATCAAATCCCGCGCAATCGGAGCCTAATTCCCCAGCCGAAGCTGCTGGTCCAAAAGAAATTTCCCCGCAGGCAAAGGCAATAATTGACGAAACGCAGCGGCGCGATAAGAGCGATATGCGCGCTAAAGGTAGCCTAGATGCTCCGGTAGTGGTATCAATTTTTGCCGATTTC
>NZ_CAMXYE010000039.1 GCF_947253055.1 uncultured Arcanobacterium sp.
CTCGGGCTAGTCCTGATTTTCTGGGCGCGCGGGAGAATTCGCGAAATAGGAATTCTGCTGGCTCTCGGTAAATCAAAGCTGAATATCTTAGTGCAATTCATTATTGAGATTGCACTGCTCGGAGCGCTATCCGCCCTCCTTGCTCTCTTAATCGGCCACTTCCTCAGCAGTTCACTCAGCACGGCTTTATTGGCGAGATCCGGCGATGCTACTCTCGCCGCTCTCTCAGCCGAATCAGGTGGTATTCTCTCTACCTTGGCCGCCTTGGCAGGGGGATATTCAATAATATTTATTTCCCTCAGCGCCGCCCTCTTCCCTATTTTCCGTAAAACCCCAAAATCTATTCTTTCGCAAATGAGCTAGGAGCAATAAATGAATATT
Source organism: uncultured Arcanobacterium sp. (assembly GCF_947253055.1). Taxonomy (GTDB): domain Bacteria; phylum Actinomycetota; class Actinomycetes; order Actinomycetales; family Actinomycetaceae; genus Arcanobacterium_A. The sequence goes on from NZ_CAMXYE010000039.1 coordinate 382, forward strand.
TTACAACTTGACCACATCAGCTATTCTTATCCCGGATCCAATACGAAAGTATTGGCCGATCTCTGCATGGATTTTTCTCTCGGTAAGTTCTACGCCATAGTCGGAGCCTCGGGAGCAGGTAAATCAACCTTACTGAGCCTACTCGCTGGTTTAGATTCTCCCACCAAAGGAGCAGTAAAATTCCAAGGAAAAGATATTGCCGAAACTGGATATTCACAGCATCGGCGGGAGCAGATTTCGCTCGTATTCCAAAACTACAATCTAATCGACTACTTAACCCCACTCGAGAACCTGCGTCTAGTAGATAAAAAAGCTAGCTGGGAAAATCTGGCAGAATTAGGTCTGAGCAAAGAGGAAGCTCGCCGCAATGTACTCCAGCTCTCTGGCGGCCAGCAACAGCGCGTAGCTATCGGAAGAGCTCTAGTATCTCCTGCCCCGATTATTCTGGCTGATGAACCTACCGGAAATCTAGACGAAACTACGGCCGCAGAAGTGATTGAAATTTTGCGCAATGCGGCGCGCAATGGAAAATGCGTAATCGTGGTAACGCACTCGAAGCAACTAGCTGCAGCTGCTGATATTACCTTGCAACTAAAAGGGCGCCGCTTAATAGAAAAATAAGGAGAACTAACGCCGGCTGCGCAGCGTCACTAGCGCCGCATACGGGAAAGCAGCTAGATAGAAGGCCCACCAGTGCAAACGCAGGAAACGCTTTATGCGACTTTCCGGAGTGAAAGGAAAACTTAAAAGTTGCATATCTAGCCGCCGGAACAGTGCTTGATGAATTTGTTTGGCGACGCGCTTTTTTCTCGGTACTTGCACCCAGAGCATAAGCAGCTCGCGGCAATTGTAGAGATTGAGCATATTCACTCCACAAATTCCGTAAGTAATTTCGCTTTGCCCTGCCCACCGGCAGCAATCATTTTCCCAAGCTACTAAATCTGCTAGATACTTTCTTTCCGCTCCTGGTATTTGCGCTAAGTATTCTTTGAGAATAGCTAGTGCAGCTCTTCCAGAATTGTAAATACGCGCTCGCACGAAACGCGGTCCGATAAGTGGGAGCGGAATACTATTACCGGTGACGCTTTTCCCAATCTGATCTATATTATTTCCGTTTAGCAGAGCTCGCGTTCCGAAAGCTTGCTTATAGGTATAAGCCAAATGCAAGGTATATTCATTGCAATCGCGGCCAATTAGCGCACGATACTTTTCCTGCTCTGCTGGCGGCATTTGTAAATCTGCTACTACTTGATGCTCTCTCCCGTAAGCAGCACAAAGACGCTGCGCTATTTGTAAATCAGGAGTTTCCTCCGAAAAATCGGGATGCTTGAAAGTATAATAAGGAATATCGCCGCCCAGCTTCTGCGCAAAAGCAAAATTCATCCGGCTGTCGTATCCGGCAGTGAGCGGGCAAGTAAGTTGATAATACTTAGCATATTCCCGATATATATTTGCTATTAAGCGCTCGGAGATAGCCGCAATATCCTCTATATCAAAAACTGGCTTAACTGCCGGTAAGGATAAACGCCGCGCCCGATAGGTACTTAAATCTAAAGCATGATTCGGAAGCAGTATCCGCACTTTTTTATAGCTCGAGCGGTCTGCTGGCAAGGGCTGGCCGAGTGGAGCGTTTTTCGTAATCTCTATATCTAGCTCTTGCTCTGCATTAATTTTGCCGTCATTAAGTTTACTGCCAGTAATTTTGCCGTCAGTAATTTTGCCGTAATACGCCGCTAAATTTTCACTAACTGCCACCGCGGGCACCGCGGAACTCTGCGTATAGTAAATTCCGAGAGAGCAGGTAGCATCTCCCCACATAAAACTACCCGCGGGGCAATGCAGATAAATCAGGAATTTTCCTGCACACCGATTTGCCGCCATCCAAGCTTGGCTCAATCCGCCTTGCTCGCTACTTTTCATTAAAAAATCCGGTATTTGCTCGCGCGTCAATTCTCCATGCGCATCTACGCATAATCCCAGCACTACCACGCGGTGCGTTTTAGAATCATTTTCTGCCCACTTTACTTCCGTCGCTTCGGTGTAGTTAAGCACCAGATTTTCGGCCAAAGGTAGGTGCTGAGCAAATTCTGCTTCCGCCTTCTCGTTAATTGCATAGCTAAATACAGCGTTTTTTAGAATATTATGCATGAGTATCTCTCGCGCCAATCTACTGCACTAAACAGCGTCAATTTCGGTATCCTTTTCGGAACTGCGCCACGGCTCGCGCAGCTTCTCGCTCATCTTGCTTACGCCGCAAAGTTTCCCGTTTATCCCAATCCTGCTTCCCGTGTGCTAAGGCAATTTCCACCTTCGCCATTCCCCGTATAAAGTACAGCTCCAAAGGCACTGCGGTGGTACCTTTCGCTTTTACTTTCTGAGCTAGCTCCCGTATTTCACTCTTATGCAGAAGTAATTTCCGCTTTTGGGTCGGATTGTGATTAGTCCAAGACCCCGAAGCATATACTGGAATATTGGCCCCCACCAGCCAAGCTTCTCCACGCCGATCAAAATCTATCCACGCTTCATTAATAGATGCTCTTCCGGCGCGCAAAGATTTTACTTCCGTGCCGGAAAGAGCTAAACCCGCTTCGAAAGTTTTATCAATAAAATAATCGTGCAAGGCTTTTTTATTGCGCGCAATCGCTTTTTTAGCTGCCGCGTTCGCCTTTGCTTGTGCAGAATTCACAGCTACCTACTCGTATGAATTATTACTACTGGAAAGAGGGTAAGCTCATCGGGTTAATAGGAGTCCCATTCTGCCATACCTCATAATGTACGTGGCACCCGGTGACACGCCCCGTAGCACCCGTCCGCCCAATCACAGTCCCCTGCGCCACTCGTTGCCCAGGAGATACGCTAATTGCCGATAGATGCAAATGTACCGTCACCCAAGAAGAACCATTCACTGTACCATGATTAATCATTACTTGGGCTCCACCGCTCCCGCCTAGATACGCCGGAACCGTTTCTACTACGGTACCAGCCGCTCCAGCTGTTTGCAGCTGCCCACATGGCGAGCCTAAATCAACTCCATAGTGGAAAGTACGGTAACCAGTAACTGGATGAACTCTCCCTCCAAAAGAAGAAGTCATATAGAAAGGCTTAGGAATAGGCGGCATTAACCAGTAGGCTCCCCCGCTTCCAGCCGGCTGCCAATTATTACCACCTGCCCGATTGGCGGCATCAATCTGCGCAATTTGCGCAGCTAAATTATTCCGCTCCGTCTTTACTTGCGCTAAAGAGGCCTCATAATCGCCCTTTCGCGCCTGCAACTGCGCATTCTGCGCATTAATTTGCTTCTCTAAATCATCCAACTTGGTACGCTCGGCCTGCGCAGCCTGCTGCGCAGATTCTTTTTCCGCTAAGACCGCATCCGCTTCCGCCTTCAAATCAGCGATTGTTTTCTCTACCGCTTTCTGGCGAGCTGCACCATTTCGGGCAGCCGCTCCACTCTGTTGCCCAGAAGTAAAGGCTGCGGACTGCGTACGGGCAATCGTTTCATTGGCTAAGAAAGCAGCGAGGAAATCTTCTGCCGAAGAAGATCCCACAATTAAATCCAGAGTAGAGGGGCCAGTATCGCCGCGGTAAGCAGCACGCGCTAAAGCTCCTAAAGATTCCCGTGATTCACCAGCTAAATCATCTGCCTGCTGCTGTTGAGCAGTAATATCAGCGAGCTCTTTCTGTGCTGCCTGCAGCAGAGCTGCTTTTTCTTCCGCTTTCCGCTCCGCTGCGGAAACTGCTCTCTCTGCCTGCGCCAACTTTTCTTCAGCTGCCGGTACCTGGCTCCGCGTGTTTTCCAATTCGATTATTATTTTTTGCAGCTCTGTATCCACTCCCTCGAGCTGTGCTTGTAAAGAGGAAATCTGCCGATCTTTACTCTCCTGCTGGCTGACTAAATCATCGCGATCAGCAGCAAAGCCACCCAGCGGGGTCAGCATCACAATTCCGGCTACTGCTGTAAGTAGACCAACTATTGCACAAGATACTTTCCGCATAATCTTCCTCCCTTTCTATACCTGCGTATAGCGGCGCAAAGCCACAAAAGAAGTCACTGAAGCAATAAGCACTGCCGAAATAAGTAAAACCGGAGCTACAAGCAGCACATCATGCATATTCACAATCTTTACCCAGGTGGCGCCGAACCAATCTTGGATAAAGAACTCCACTACCGCCCCGAGACTGAGCGCAGCCAAAAGAGCTCCCGTAAAGGCAGCAATCACGCCTTCCAGCACGAAAGGCAATTGAATCATCGTATTGGAAGCTCCTACATAGCGCATAATCTCAGTTTCGTGCCGGCGGAACATAGCCGAAAGCCGAATTGTAGAAGGAATGAGGAGCAAAGCCGTCAAAATCATAATCAAAGCTAAACCGCCAGATACCAGCGTAAAACGATTCAAAATATTGAAAAGCGGCTCCAACTGTTTCCGCTGATCTACTACTACTTCTACTCCGTCCCGCCCTTCGAGCGCATCAGCTACGATTTGGTATTCTGCGGGGTTTACGAGTTTCACCCGGAAAGAAGCCTGCATCTGATCTTCCGTCATAGCTTCTGCCCAGGAAGAATCCGCCATAATCTTCTTAAAAGAAGCTAAAGCGTCTGCTTTCGATTCAAAATATACTTTTTCGATATAGGGTTTCAGCTCACCAGTACCTAGATACTCTTCAATCGCTTTTATTTGCTCATCTGTGGCTTCTCCCGCTGCACACTGCGGTTTAGCCGAATCAGTGGGGCACATAAAAGCCGATACTTCTACCTTGTCGTACCAGTCATCTTTTAAGTCGTTAATTTGAATTTGAAAGAGGACGGCTGCTCCCACAAAAAGCATCGACACGAAAGTCACGAGAAGAACCGAAAACGCCATCGCGATATTGCCGCGCAGGCCTTTGAAAGTTTGCGAAATAGCGAAACGTAATCTCATCGATGCCCACCTCCGTACACTCCGCCTTCTTGGTCGCGCACAACTCTTCCATCTACTAGTTCCACTACTCGTTTGCGCAGCTGATCTACAATAGCGCGGTCGTGCGTAGCCATCACCACGGTAGTACCTTGGCGGTTGATTCGATCCAGAAGCCGCATAATATCAGAAGCGGTTTCAAAATCGAGATTACCAGTGGGCTCGTCTGCTAATAGTACCTCGGGGCGATTTACCATCGCCCGCGCAATAGCCACCCGCTGCATTTCTCCACCGGAGAGCTCATGCATACGCCGTCTTTCTTTTCCAGCTAAGCCCACCATTTCCAGCACCAAGGGCACTTGCTTGCGAATCGCATGCCGCCGTTTTCCTATTACCTGCATGGCAAGAGCTACATTTTCGTAGACGTTTTTATCCGGAAGCAGGCGAAAATCCTGAAATACATAACCAATTTGCCGGCGCAAATAAGGCACGCGCCGCTGGGAAACAGTAGCTAAATCTCGCCCTAGTACATATACTTTTCCGGAAGTCGGGCGCAGCTCAGCAGAAATAAGCGAAAGCATTGTAGATTTTCCGGAACCGGAAGCTCCAACTAAAAATACGAAATCGCCGCGCTCTATATTCAGATTTACTCTATCTAGAGCCGGTTGCGCGCCTTTAATATAGAGCTTGGTAGTGTTTTCAAAAGTTATCATCTGCCAGCTTTACCCTCTATAGTTTTGCTAATCTCTAGCTAGACTAATTTGCTGCACCGCAGAAGTAGGCTAGGCACGCCGATATCTGCTTAAAATCACCCTTATCTGGCTATTTCAGAACCGAATTAACTTATCCGGCAATTTCAAACCGATTACTTTTAAGAATTTGCAGAGGAATTAGCTTCCGCGCGCGCCGCGGCTTGCCGCCAGCGAATACCGGCGTCGATAAAAGCATCTATATCGCCGTCGAAAACTGCATCCGTATTTCCTACCTCGCAATTAGTACGTAGATCTTTTACCATCTGGTACGGATGCAGCACATAAGAACGCATCTGATCACCCCAGGAGGCTTTCACATCTCCGGCGAGTTCTTTCTTTTTTGCTTGCTCCTCTTCGTGGCGCAGCTGCAACAACCGCGATTGTAGGACCCGCAAAGCAGCCGCCCGATTTTGAATCTGCGATTTTTCATCTTGCATAGATACCACGATTCCGGTGGGTAAATGAGTCATCCGCACTGCCGAATCAGTAGTATTTACGCTCTGCCCGCCCGGGCCGGAAGAGCGAAAAACGTCGATTTTCAAATCACTTTCCGGAATCTCAATATGGTCAGTAGATTCAATAAGCGGAATTACTTCTACCGCCGCAAAAGAAGTCTGCCGGCGTGATTGGTTATCGAAAGGAGATATACGCACCAGACGGTGAGTACCCGCCTCTACCGAGAGCCGACCGTAAGCATAAGGAGCTGATACTTCAAAAGTGGTGGATTTAATTCCCGCTTCTTCCGCATAAGAAGTATCTAAAACTTTCGTGGGGTAATTATGCCGCTCTGCCCAGCGCAGATACATGCGCTGCAGCATTTGTGCAAAATCAGCCGCATCTATGCCACCCACGCCGGAGCGAATAGTCACCACCGCATTGCGTTCGTCGTATTCTCCCGAAAGTAGGGTCTGAATCTCTAAGCTAGCTAAATCTTCATTAATTAGTGGTAGTTGTTTATCTGCATCGCGATATAGCTCAGCGGCGGTTTCTGGATCACTCCCTAGCTCTTCTTCTGCCATTTCCACTAGAGTTTCTAGGTCGTCGAGGCGCCGCTCCATTTCTTTTAGTTCATCTACACGCCCCTGCATATGCGAAATAGTGGCAGTAGCTTTTTGCGCTTTTTCAGTATCTTCCCAGAAATCCGGAGCTGTCGACGCCGCAGTGAGCCGCGAAATCTCTGCTTGCAGATGCGGTATATCCGTGACGGCTGCTATTTGTGCAAAAGAATGGCGTAGCTGGCGAATTTCATTTTTATAATCGGTGACCACGTTTCCAAAGTCTACGGTATTATCGGTATTTATTTATATTCGGAAAGCAATCGGTGTGTATTTTCCTTTTTTCGAAAAAGATAGCTACCGTAGAAATGTGAATATTACTCCTTTACATCTGGCTGCTCTGGCGGTGGCTGCGCGAGACGAAATTGAAGTAGTGGGCACCCGCCCGCCCATTTCGCGCACTGACGATTTCCTCTACACCGGCGTACTGGATAGTAAAGGAAGAAAATGGACTGTGAAATATCCGCGGCATAGCCAAGCTGGAACTATTCTCGAAGCAGAAGCTGGGATTGCGCCCGCTTTACTGGCCGAATTGCAAAGTGGAAAACTTCCTTTTGACGTACTGCGCCCGGCTGGCTTCACGGCTGTAAAGCACGGGCGAGCAATGGTGTACCGCTCCCCGGTAGGAAGAGCAAAAGATTTTGCCGATTTTACGCTCAGCGATGCTCAAGAAATGGGCAGAGCCTTAGCAGCGATTCACAATCTCAATCCAGAAGTGATAAATAAAGCCGGCATGCCTTCCTATACTGCCGACGCCTGGCGAAAGCGCCTCCTTGCCGCTTTACATGATGCCTCTACCAGTGCCACTATTCCAGGGCTGCTTTTACGCCGCTGGGAGCGGGCTTTAGAAGATACTGCGCTGTGGAATTTTTCTCCGTGTGTGAGCCATGGAGATGTGGCAGAAGAGAATATCCTTTGGTCAGAGGGGCAAATTTCTTGTTTCTTAGGGTTCGGAGAAGCAAATTTGAGTGACGGAGCCCGGGACTTTGCTAATTTATCAGCAGCTTTGCCGGAGGATATATTCGATGCCGCCTTTGCTTCGTATCAGAATGCCCGCGAAGAGGAAGTAGATGAAAATTTCCTCACCCGCAGCCTCTTGATGAGTGAATTGGCTATTCCCCGCTGGCTGATGCACGGGGTGCGCTCTCATGATGAAAAGGTCATTACCGAGGCGCAGAAGATGCTCGACGATTTATTGGAGGCGGTGGAGGCTGACCCCGAACTAAATTCCGAGCCGAGCTGGGAAGTAGCTCCTCTTAACGCAGAAATAGAAACGGTAATTTCCACCTCTACTGCCGTAACTGCACTGAGTGCCGCCAGCGCGCCAAGCGCTATTAGTGCCCCGGAGCTGATTAGCGCTCTGAATGGTGCGGAAAATAGTGCCAGCAGTGCTGATACCCCCGATAGTGCGGCAAGTGATGACAGTGCCGAGAGTACCAATACTCCTCATAGCGCTGAGAGCACTGAGAGTGCCGAATAAAAAGAGTGACAGCGCCGAAAAGCAATCTGCCCACTGTAATCTGCTCAGATAACACTTCTCAAATAAGCGTTAAGAAAGGGCAAATTATACCTGTGAGCTTTAGCAAAATTATTGGAAAAGGGCAGCTTGGGCAGCGCGCAAATTCTTATCTATATTTGCAATTATTTCTTCTCTGCTCATAACTTTTCCCCGCAAAAGCCGCCGCTGCGGATCTTTTTCCCCTAGATAATAAAAACAAACTTCTATATCTTCTAAATCTATATCCCGCGCATGTGCCCATGCTAAACGATAAATAGCCAGCTGATATTCACAACTGGGTAAATCCGCTGCGCCGGGGCGCTTCCCCGTCTTCCAATCCACGATAGTAAAAGGCCGATGCCCCGGTATTTCCGAAGTATCAAATACGGCATCGATTACACACCGTACAGGCATATCGTTTAAGGTAACTTCTACTGGTTGCTCAATAGCTACCGGCTGCCAGGTGGCAAAAGGAGAATCTCGAAAGCGCCGATACAGCTTTTTCTCATCTGCCGCCGTAATTTCACTAGCCGCATCTAGCGGCATTTCACCCGGCTCAGCTACTGCATCAATATCAAGTACTGCCGGGGTAGAAAAATACTCAGCGATAGCTCCATGCACCGCGGTACCACGCCGCGCTGCCCGAAGTGGGCGCGCAGGGAGTGGTCGGAGATGCTGTAAGAGAAATTCTTGCGGATTTCTGCTGATAGCTACTAGAGAAGAAGCTGTGAGATAAGGCCCGAGTTCTAATTCTTCGGTATCCTGCTCTGCCGCTTCTTTTTCTGCCACGAGTAGTTCCGCCTCTGCTTGGAATTGCGCCAGTAGTTCCTGCGCAGCAGTATCCGTTATTTCAGTCTCTGATTCAGCTGCCGACTCTAAACTGCGCTGCACATCTACTGGCCAATAGCGGAGATCATCTCCTGATCTCAATAACTTCTTAACCGGCAATTCGGAAAATACAGATTTAGGGGTATTAGCAGCAGAATCTTCTGCTGCATCTGCGTCTGCGGCAGCCGACTGGGCTTCTCCCCACTGGGGAAATCTTTTTTTACACCAGCTGAGATAACTTTTCATATCGAAGAGATGCTCTTCGGTGCGGAATACACCTTCATTCTCCGCATCGCATTCTATAAAATCAGTTTCTGCTGCTATTTCAGCTTCTGCGTCAAAAAGCTCCGCTAGAAACATCGAATAATTTTCTTGCAAATCTCTAAGCAACGGATTTTCATCCCATTCAGTGCCTTCTTTTATATGTTTTAAGCAGTCTTGAGCTATTTCCAGCACCTTTTCATTTTTCTCATCTTTGTATGTATAGCTAGCGAGAATTAATAGCTTTTTCGGGCGAGTAAATGCCACATAAGCAAGCCGCCGCGCCTCATCAGTTGTATATTTGGGCACCAAGCGATTTTTATAATGAAAATACAGCCAGCACAGCACTCCGGCGCGGTAATACTCTGGATCAGCTTCATCTATAAAGGGTATCTGTGGAATTTCCGCTCCAGCTACTTGGAAATTAGGAATATATTTTTTATCTAAACGTAAGGATATAGGGAGGGATTCACGGTCAGTGTTCCAAAAAGTGTAACGAAATTCTTTAAGTCCGTTCTTCACCATCTCGGGAATAGCGACGATATCCCATTCCAAGCCTTTTGCAGAATGCATAGTAAGTACCTGCACCACCCCTTGTTTCGGATTAATATCCGTGCATGCTTCAGTGAGCACGGCATCTACACCGTAGGTAATGGTATCGCCACTTTCTTTTTCTACCGCTAGCTCTAACCAATCCAGAAAATCTCGCAAAGCAGTGCGTTCCTGTGCAGCGGCATACTCTTCTCCCATATTTATAAATATCTGCAGGGCCGTGCGCACTTGTGCACTTCCCTGCCCGCGGCTGGCTGCATAGATAGGTAAATCTAAGAGATCTTCTGCCAGCCTAATTAATTCCGGCAGCGGCAATTGTAAGTTTTGCCTGATTTCCCGCACTAGCTTTGCTATATGGCAAAAACGCTCCTGCCCAGCTGTAGATATTTTTTCCCAACCAGTTAGCAAATGCGGTTTAAGTGCAAAATCTAAGTATTCGACCCGGGTATTAGCATTTTCTTTTCGGGGCCCATCTTCCTCATTGCCGCTATTATCTGCTATTTCAAGACGGGAAAAAGCATAGAGATCTTTTGCGCCCAGATGAAAGAAGTTTTCTAAATAGAGCAGATCATCGTTGCGAGCGGTGTCGATAGCTATACGCAGTAGTGACCGCACTGCTTTTATCTCCGGGAAAGTAATTATTGCTTCTCCAGAAAATACCTCTACTTCTAAGTTTTCCGCTCTAAGGGCTTCTACCACATCTGGTATATATTTATTTTCTCGTAGCAATACTGCAGCAGTGAGGGACTTTCCAGCGGATTTTTCTTCTCCACTCCCCGACGCAGTTTGAAAATATTTCGCAATATTCTGCGCAATAGCTTGATAGGAATCTTGCTGCAGTATTCTGTGCGTATAAAGTACTTTCCCAGCGGCAGCTCCTGGAGCTGCATTGAGCTGTGGTAATTTTTTATGCAGCTTCTCCATAGCAGGAGTAGTTATCCTCGCCGGTTTACTTAGCCAAGGGCGCTCTTGTAAATTAAAGTTTTCTACTTTTTCGTATACTTTCGAAATATCCGGCTCTTTAGAAAAACCTTTGGTAATGCGATTAGCAGCTGCGAGGATATTTTTTCCATTCCGAAAAGCGGTGGATAAAGAAAGAACATTTTCTTCGGCTACAGAAAAAACTTCCATAAAATCACTGAGGGCATTGGCACTTGCACCTCGCCAACCATATATTGCCTGATTGGGATCTCCCACCGCACAGAGAGAATAGCTCCCGCGAAATGCGTCCGCCAAAAATTGAGCTTGAATAACAGAAGTATCCTGGTATTCATCCAAAATTATTAATTTGTATTTTTTCCGTAGTTCTTCCCCAATCTCCGGTACTTCCCGTAATACTCGCCCAGCTATAGCTACTTGATCAGCGTATTCAATTAAAGAATGCTCTTTTTTATATTGAAAATACTTCTCCACCATTTGCAAAATAGCAGCGCGATTGCGGAGTTTTTCTATAGTTCCATTTAAGTTCTCACACTCTTTCTCTGCTTCGGTATCTTGGAAAGACTTTGATTCATTAAAACTTTTTCCACTCAATAGGTCTTCCGTAGCTGCGGCCTCTTCTAGAAGAGCGCTCCGCGCTTCCGAAATCTGCAATTGATTACTGATAATTTTTTCTGCCAAGGCTAACGCAGCCTTGATTACAGTATCCGCTGAGACTTTCCGCAGCTCATCGACATCTTCTGCAGCGGAAAAATTGTGCACTATATTCTGCATAATCAGCCACTTCTCCGCATTAGTAATAAGCCGGGCGCGCGCATTTTCCCCAATCAACATGGCATAAGAAGTAGCTAAATCAGAAGCAAAAGCGTTATAGGTACTCACGGTCGGGCGCTGCAACTGCGCATGTATCTTCGCCGCCTGTTCATTTGGCTCCAAAGAAGGGCAAGAATTATCTATTCGGAATTTTTTATCCACCAACTGTAAACTATCGCTCGCCCGCTCTGCTAATTCTCTCGCAGCTTTGCGGGTAAAAGTCAACCCGAGTACTTCCTGAGGGGCTACTTCTCCGCTCGCTACTTTCCAAGCAATACGCTGCGTCATAGTGGCAGTTTTACCGGAACCTGCACCCGCGACTACTAAAATTACCGGAGCGGTAGAGCGAATTACCGTTTCTTGCTCTGAAGTAGGAGGAAATTTTAGGGTACTGACGAAATCAGTAAAACTTAATGAACTCATGAAAATATCCTCTCCCCTTCTTGTGCAGGGCACAGTGCCTTAAACTGGCAATACTCGCAATTAGCAGAACTGGGAACTGCCAAAAAATTTGGCCCTTTATCTAGCTGTGCTACTTCACGCAGAAGCTGATAAGTATCGCTAATTTCTGCTTCATTGCTCGGCTTCTGCTTCCGGGACGATATTTTCTGCGTGCCGGTATTTACATAAAGCAGAGTAGCTCCTAGAGAATGTAGATTCTCTTTTTCCTTACCTGGGGGCAGCTTTACCGATCCGTTGTCCACCAACCACTGGTAAATACGCAACTGCGGATTACCTGGAATCTCCTTTAGTGCAGGAGCTTTTGTCCCCGTCTTTAAATCAGCCACCCGCACTTGAGTTGGATCTTGTGCATCATATTCTAGGCGATCTATTTTAGCATTTACTTCTATCTCTTCATCACTGTAGTGCGCCCGTAGCTCCGGATAAACTTCCTGTAAATTATCCGGCAAATCCTCCAAATATTTGCAGTACTTTTTCAACATTGTTTCCGCTCTTTCCCGTGAATAGAGCGTAGAAGCCAAAGCTGGATCTAAATTCAACTCCGCCCACCGAGCTGTTAATTCATCTAAAAGTACTTGCAGAGTTTGCTCATAGGTCCCTTCTAAACGTGGATGATTCTCGGCAATAGAATGAATTAATATTCCCATATCCTGCCGTAAAGTTTTATCGGCGCGCTCTCCACCAATACGCGAGAAGAAAGAACGCAGCGGACACTTCATTGTCATTTCGATGCGCGAAGGAGAAATCCGCCATTTACCTTCTCCTAAAGGCTCCTGCATGCTGATAGGAAGCTCTGCTACAAACACCGGCATTCTAAGTAGCCCTGATTTTTGCAAATCTTCCGCAATAGCTTCCACTCCCGCAGCTAAGCTCGCATTTTTACTTTTTCGGTATCGATATATACTGCCCAATAAACTTTCTTTATCTAGCGGCAAAGCCGATTCTTCCTGATGATGTAAAGCAAAATCCGCACTAGTAAGCCACTCTATAAAGCGCGAAGGGCTGTCTTCTTCATTATCCAAACACCCTATAAGTAAGGATTTCTCCGCCCGACTCGCCGCTTGCAGTAACATTCGCAATTCATCGTCAATTACATCTGCATAAGTCTGCTGCGGATCTAGATCCGCTCCCGCTATATGTGCAGCCAGAGTGACGGTACAGAGCTCTGGCACTTTCGTAAGCGGATTTCGAAGACG
>NZ_CAMXYE010000040.1 GCF_947253055.1 uncultured Arcanobacterium sp.
GCGTGCAAAGGTAACTCCTTGCGTATTTCTACCCGTCAGATTTACTTCATCTACCCGCGAGCGCACTACATTTCCGGATTCCATAATTACCAGCACTTCATCACCGGCTTGGGTAATTAGAGCTCCTACTAAATCTCCCCGCTCTGCCACCAAATTGGCTACTTTTACTCCTAAGCCGCCGCGATTTTGCCGGCGATATTCTTCTAATAGGGTACGCTTTGCAAAGCCACCTTCCGTCACTACAAAGACTTCCGCATTTTCGCGCACCGCCACCATGGTAAGCAGGGAATCGCCCGCTCGGAATTTCATCCCTCGCACTCCCGCAGTGGCTCTTCCCAGCGCCCGCAACGACTCATCGTCAGCAGTAAAGCGTAAAGATTGACCTTTCCGTGATACCAGCAATAGATCGTCATTTTTATCTATCAACTGGGCAGATACTAATTTATCGGTACTGCCATCGGCGTGCTCGCGCAGATTTATGGCGATTAATCCGCCACTGCGCGCTGAATCATATTCACTCAGCCGCGTCTTTTTAATCATGCCGTCTTCTGTGGCCAGCACTAAATAATCTGCCTGCTCATAGTTATGTAAAGAAATAGCGGAAGCAATCTTTTCTTCCGGTTGGAAGGCCAATAGGTTCGCTATATGCTGGCCTTTCGCATCCCGCGCTCCCTCCGGAATTTCATAACCTTTAATGCGGTAGACCCGCCCCATATTGGTGAAGAAAAGGTGCCAATCGTGCGTAGAGGCAATACCGAAAGTCTCTACTACATCGTCGCCCCGCAAAGTAGCGCCTTTAATTCCTTTTCCACCGCGATGCTGCGCTCGGTATTCGGATACTTTCGTCCGCTTAATGAATCCGGAGCGGGTAATCGTCACGACTACTTCTTCTTCCGGTATTAAATCTTCTACCGTCACTCCACCTTCATAAGGAATAATTTTGGTGCGCCGCTCATCCCCATATTTTTCAACTATCTCTGCTAACTCGCTAGAAATTATCTGCCGCTGCCGCTCTGGCTTCGCCAAAATATCTCGATAATCGGCGCAAAGTGCCTCTTTTTCGGCCTTTTCATCTAGAATTTTCTGTCGCTCTAAAGCTGCCAACCGGCGGAGCTGCATAGCCAAAATATGATCAGCTTGCACCTCGTTGATATCCAGCAAAGTAATCAAGCCATTGCGCGCTTCTTCCGGAGTTTGGGAAGAGCGAATAAGCGAAATTACCGCATCTAAATTATCTAATGCCTTCGCCAATCCGGCGAGAATCATCAGCCGTTCTTCAGTCTTTTGCAACCGATAACGGGTACGGCGATTAATCACTTCCATTTGATGATTTACCCAGTGATATACGAACCCGTCTAGAGAAAGTGTGCGCGGTACGCCATCCACTAATGCCAGCATATTGGCGGGGAAATTATTTTGCAGCTGCGTATGCTTATACAAATTATTAAGCACTACCTTTGCCACTGCGTCGCGTTTTAAGACTACTACTATGCGCTGACCAGCGCGCCCAGAAGATTCATCACGAATATCGGCAATTCCAGGAAGCCGCCCGTCTTTAATTCCTTCTACCATTTTTCCAAGTAATCTATCGGGATTTACTTGGTAGGGAAGATCTGTAATTACTAGGCACTGCCGCCCGTTTATTTCATCTACTTCCACAATTGCTCTTTGGGTAATTGAACCATTACCCGTGCGATACATATCCTCAATACCTTTAGTACCGAGAATGACGGCTCCGGTCGGAAAATCTGGCCCTTTAATATAGTGCATTAACTGATTAAGCAGCTCTTCGCGGCTCGCCTCCGGATGCTGTAAATACCACTGCACGCCTTCCGCCACTTCCCGCAGGTTATGTGGAGGAATTCGGGTGGCCATACCCACTGCAATTCCCTCTGAGCCGTTAATAAGTAAATTAGGGATTCGCGCAGTAAGTACGGTAGGTTCTTGTACCGAGCCATCGAAATTAGGCTGAAAATCTACGGTGTCTTCATTAATATCACGCACCATTTCCAGAGCGAGCGGAGCCATCCGCGCTTCGGTATATCGCGGAGCAGCTGCACCCAAATCTCCGGCCGTACCAAAATTTCCTTGCCCAGCTACCAGCGGATAACGCATACTCCACGGTTGCACTAAGCGCACCATCGTATCGTAAATAGCAGCATCGCCGTGGGGGTGGTAATTACTCATTACTTCGCCCACTATTTTTACTGATTTAGAGAAAGAAGCATCGGGGCGGAAACCGCCATTCCACATAGCGTAAATTACCCGCCGATGTACGGGCTTCATGCCGTCGCGCACATCAGGAAGCGCGCGCCCGACTATCACCGACATCGCATAATCGAGATAGGAAGTTTCCATCTCTTTTTGCAGGTCTACGTCTTTTATATATCCGTGCTTATATCCGGTTTCGCTATCCATATTTTTCTTCTCTGTACTCACATCTATCCTTAAATATCTAGGAAGCGTACGTCATGGGCATTGCGCTGAATAAAGCTGCGCCGCGACTGCACATCTTCTCCCATCAAAATAGAAAAAGTTTCATCGGTACTGGCTGCTTCACCTATTTCTACTTTTTTCAAAGTCCGCCGCTCCGGATCCATCGTGGTTTCCCACAATTCAGAAGCATTCATTTCTCCTAGACCTTTATAACGTTGAATCCCTTGCCCTTCGGCTTTCGGTAATTTTTTCCCAGCCTCTAAACCAGCTGCTAAGACTTCATCGCGCTCTTTGTCAGAAAAGACGTATTGATGGGGAGCATTAGTCCATTTCAAACGATAGAGAGGTGGCATCGCTAAATACACATATCCCCCTTCAATAAGCGGTTTCATATAGCGATAAATTAGCGTGAGAAGCAACGTGGCAATATGTTGCCCGTCCACATCGGCATCTGCCATAAAGACAATTTTGTGGTAGCGCAATTTCTCTATATCAAAGCTTTCTCCTACGCCTGTGCCAAAAGCCGTAATTAAACCCTGAATAGTATCAGAAGAAAGTGCCCTATCTAGGCGCGCCTTTTCCACATTAAGAATTTTTCCACGAATCGGCATAATTGCCTGATGTTGGGGATTACGCCCATTCACTGCCGAGCCACCGGCGGAATCACCCTCCACAATAAAAATTTCACATTCTTCCGGGTTACGCGAAGTGCAATCTTTCAGTTTTCCAGGTAAAGAAGCTGATTCTAGTACTGATTTCCGCCGCGTCGCTTCGCGAGCTTTCCGGGCTGCCACTCGCGCCGAATAGGCTTGGGTAGCTTTGCGAATTATTTCTCTTCCTTCAGTTGGGTGCATATCTAACCATTCGGAAAGATATGCATAGGTTTGGGTCTGCACAAAAGTGCGCGCTTCCGTATTACCCAGCTTAGTTTTTGTCTGCCCTTCGAATTGCGGCTCACCAATTTTAATAGAAATTACGGTAGTTAAACCTTCGCGCACATCGTCGCCCGAGAGGTTCGGATCTTTATCTTTCAGAAGACTCTTATCGCGAGCATATTTATTTATTACCGAAGTAAGTGCGGTACGGAAGCCTTCTTCGTGGGTACCGCCCTCTGTGGTGTTAATAGTATTGGCGAAAGTATAGAGAGATTCACTATAGGCATTAGTCCATTGCATAGCTATCTCTAACGACATTTTCTTCTCAGTATCTTCTACTTCAAAATAAATAGGTTCGCTATGCACTGGTTCTGCTTTTTTCGTGCGCACTAAATGTGCCACGTAGTCCAGAATTCCCCCGTCATATTTATAGCTAATTTCGCGATGCCCCGGCAGCGGTGTATCAGCTATTCCTTTTTTATCTCCGGTGACTTCGTCTCCTTCTTCTACCGCTTCTTTTCTTTCGTCTATCAGCGTGATGCGAAGTCCTTTATTTAGGAAAGCCATTTGCCGGAAACGATGCCGGAGAGTTTCGAAATCAAAATGTGTGGTTTCAAAAATTTCTGCATTTGGCCAGAAGGTCTGCTGCGTACCCGTTTTATCGGTCTTTTCGCCTTTGGCGAGCGGTGCCAACGGTACCCCATTTTCGTAGGCAATCCTCCAGACGTATCCATCGCGCCAAATTTGCGTTTCCATGCGGGTAGAAAGCGCATTTACGACCGAAACACCTACTCCGTGTAAACCACCCGATACCGCATAGGAGCCATTACCGAATTTACCTCCGGCGTGCAGCATCGTCATAACTACTTGTACTGCAGAAACTTTTTCGGTGGGGTGAATATCTACCGGGATTCCGCGCCCATTATCTACTATGCGCACCCCGCCGCCTTCTAAAAGAGTGACGGTGATTTCACTACAGTATCCAGCTAAAGCTTCGTCTACAGAATTATCCACTACCTCATAAACTAAGTGATGTAGTCCTCGGGCTCCGGTAGAGCCGATATACATTCCCGGACGTTTACGTACTGCTTCTAACCCTTCCAGTACCGTAATATCTTCTGCGCCATAATGTTCTTCCGGTTTATTTTTTTCTTCACTCACGCGGCAGCGCTCCTCCACCTTTTTAATACTTCGTTTTTCTGTGTCTTATCTCTCAATGGCTCGAGATATATATTTTTACAGATTTAAGACCTTCTTTAGTAGGTACCTACATAAACTACTACTTCTCCTATTATAGCCAGAAAATACGCATTTTTCGATTTTGGCGCTAGCTCATCTCTTAGAGCCTTCTCCCCGCGCCGCCCTTTTCTCTCGTTTTGTTTTTACGTACTGCGTATCCCTATTTCGGTTAATCCTCCGGTTAATCATAGGTATCGCGCACGCCGCGGCCGGGAACTACATATTTTCCGTGCCTCCAAGAAGGGCGATGTGGCCCTATTATGCGAATCTCTTTTACTACACCTTCTCCTAGCTGGGTAGAAATTCGTTTATCTAATTCCAAAGAGAGTGCGCGTAATTGCGTTTCCCAAGAAACCGTGCGCGCTCTAATCGTCAATACTTTTTCTTCGGAATAATCTTCCACACCGGAATTAGCTGCTACCACTTTTCCTACTATTGCTTCCCAATTTTCGGCAATAGCAGCTACATCAATTTTTTCTTGCCACGCTTTTTCTTTTAAGGTGCGTTCCACTAGCATTCCGAGCGGTTTTGGATCTAAATAAGATTTTCGTGCGCCACTTCCTACCTCTTGTCCTGGTACCGGTACATAAACATCTGCGCCAATTCTCTCTTGCGGCGCTATTTCTTTGTTTCGCAAGGCTGAGCCGCTTTTTCTAATTCGCACCCAGCCTTGTGTTTCTGCCATTATCCGCATTCTTTCTAAAATCTGTAACGGCAGCACATCTCCATATTTTTTATCGGCAGCTATTCGCGCCCGCCTCCGACGCTCTTCTTTATTCACCTCCTCTTTTTTCATTTACTCTCCTTCCGCTGCTTTTTCATTTTCTTCAACTTTGGTTTCAACTTCGGCTGCGCTTTTTTCCACTACTTCGTGATTTGCTACTAAAAAGCTTTTTTGCGCAGCCCTCTCCGGCAATTCTTCTCCACTTGCAGAAGTAATTATTACTTGCTCTGCCTCGGTTATTATCTCCATTAACCGCTCACGCCGATACATATCTAGTTCAGAAAATACATCGTCTAAAATGAGAATAGGTTCTTCTTTGCTCCCCCACAAATCTGCTTCACTATTCCGTAAAATTTCCCATTCGGCAAGGCGCAAAGCTAAAGCATAAGACCAGGTCTCTCCGTGTGAAGCGTATCCTTTAGCAGGTAAATCTTGCAGTAGTAAGCGAATATCATCGCGGTGAGGGCCTACTAAATTTACTCCTCTTTCTATCTCTGTTTCGCGCCATTTTTGTACTTGCTCATATAAAACTGCTTCTATCCCGGCTGTATTTTGTAGTTTTTCTTCGTTTTCTTGAATTTCTCCAGCCGCTTTAAGCGCAAGTTCTTCTCCTTTTTCTCCTTGCACAGCTGCTGGATCTGGAAGTTCCCATCCCCGGCGGATATTAATATTTGCTTCGTAATCTATTCGGGCTTTTCCTTTACCTCCAGAAATAAGCCGATAATACTCCATCACATAAGGGCGCAGCTTTTGAATAATCTCCGCGCGGCGCGCAATAATCTCCGCCCCTAAACTAGCTATTTTCCTATCCCAAACTTCTAAATTTCTTTCGTCAAACTTCCGCCCACTTCGCCGGCATTTTCGCGCTGTTTTCAACAACGCCGCTCTTTGACTAAGTACCCGATTATATTCTCGGTTAATTTCTTTATTCTTTTTATCTACCTGTATAAGTAGTTCGTCTAAAAAATTTCGCCGCGCTCCCGGCTCTCCTTTTATTTTTTCTAAATCTTCCGGCGCAAAGACCACTACTTTCACTATTCCCAGCAGTTCTGTTGGTCTTACTGGCCCTCTATTTATCCAACAAGAATTCGCTTTTCCGGGAAGTATTTTCACCTCTAAAACACTTTCGCCTTCTTCTTGCACGCAGCGCGCCTGAATGACTGCTTCGGTGGCCTGCTTATGTACCAATGCCACATCAGCTGCGACTCGATGCGAAGAAAACGTAGCTAAATAAGCTATTGCTTCTACTAGATTTGTCTTCCCCGCGCCGTTCTCTCCGCAAAACACATTAATACCGGGCTGCAATTTTACAAAGGCTTGCCGATACGAGCGAAAATTATAAATTGCTAAATCAGAAATATACACTTTGCTCTACAATTTAGTTTTCCCCGAAAGTACGAATCGGCATAAGTAAAATACTGAAATCTTTATTAATTTCGCCTTTTTCGTTTTCTCCGCTTATTACCACCGGTTTAGTAGCTTGTGTATAGGAAAGATGCATATTTTCTTCTTTTATTACACTTAAAGCGTCTTGGAGAAATACCGGATTAAAAGCTAATTTAATTTCTTCTCCCGCTAATTTCGCTCCTATTACCTCTGAAGCTTGCGCAACTTCCCCTTGCCCAGCTTCTATCACTACTTCTTCTGGCTGCAGCGAAAGGCGCACCGCGGAATTTTTTTCTACTACTAAGCGCGATCTTTTGATTGCGTTTAGCATTTCTTCTCTATCTACGCTGGCACTTCCTTCTACTTCCGTGGGGAAAAGGGAACGTACTTGCGGATATTCTCCATCCGTAAGCTGTACAGTATTTTGCTTACCGGCTGCCGAAAAACCTAATAACGACGGATTTTCTAAACTATCTAAGTGGATATTTACCGTGCTGCTCCCCAAAGATTTTGCTATTTCTAGAAGCCGTGCTGAGCGTACCAAAATTCTTTTCTCTAGGCTTTCTTCTTTCGCTTCCCACGTCAATTCCCGCAAAGCGAGGCGATACCGATCGGTGGCAAGTAAAGAAATTTGGTTTCCAGAAATTTCGATACAAATAGATACCAACATAGGCAAAGTATCGTCATGTGAGGCAGCGATACTTACTTGGCTTACTGCTTCTTCCCAAATACTGCCATCTACTTTTCCGATTATTTCTGGCATTTCCGGTAATTCAGAATAATCATCCATGGTCATTATTTTCATGGAAAAACGCGTGGTGCCGCATTCAATTTCTAGTTTGTTATCTTGGAGAGAAAAAGTAATTGCTTTATTCGGTAAATTTCGGCAAATATCTGCCAGCAGCTTTCCGTTTACTAAAATTTCTCCCGCGTCTAACACTTCTCCGTCTATTTCAATGTGCGAAGAAATATCGGAATCCCGCGATCCTAAGGTAATTATCCCGTCTTCTTTAGCAGTAATTTTCATTCCTGCTAATACGGGAATAGCCGGACGATTAGGAATAGTCCGCGCCACCCACGTTACTGCTTCGGTGAAGGTATCGTATTCAACTTGAAATTTCACAACTACCTACTTTCTTTTTCTAAGAGTATTTTACGTGAGTTTAAGGAAACAAGATACTTATAATTACATATTTTTCGCAACGGGTGGCGGCTTTTTGTAGTTTATATAAATAGGTAGTAGCAGTAGTAGGCCTTGTGGATTTTGTGGATATCCCAAATTTTTGTGACGGCGTAAGCAAAAGAGCTGTGCAATATTTTGTGAGTACTTAGTGGATAAGAAGCAAAAAAGCGGAAGAAAGTATTTGGTTTTAGTTTTTATCCACAGGAAAGTGGGCAAAAAGCACAAAGAAAGCGCAGAAAAGCAGAGTTATACACAAGAAAGATTATTTATAGTTTTCTATTTGCTGGGCTTGTGTCTTTGCAGTTTGTTTAATGCGAGTAGTTAATTCTGATACTTCGTTAAAAATATTTTGCTTTTCCGCCATCTGTTTTTCTACCTTTTTCACTGCATTAATTACTGTGGTGTGGTCACGGCGATTAAAAGCATCTGCAATCTGCGGAAGAGAGAGATTAGTGAGTTCTCGGCAAAGATACATTCCGATATGGCGCGGAGTAGTGAGCGCGCGGGTACGAGTAGGAGATTTTAAATCAGCGGTAGTGAGATCAAAATAGAGAGCGGTTTCTGCCATAATCATACCGGCACTTATTTGGATAGAATCTGGATCGGAAATAATATCTTTCAACACCATTTCCGCCATATCTAAGGTAATTTCTTGCTGAGCTAAACCGCCGTAAGCAGTGACCCGCCGTAAGGCACCTTCCATTTCACGCACATTTGTGGTGATGCGGGAAGCAATAAATTCTAAAACAATCCGCGGGACTTCGAGAGATTCTGCCACAGCTTTTTTCTCTAAAATAGCGATACGAGTTTCAAAATTAGGTAAATCGATATTAGCAGTAATTCCAGAAGCAAAGCGCGAAATCATGCGCTCTTCGAAGCCGGTTAAATATTTCGGAGCTACATCAGAAGTAATGACGATTTGTTTGTTGGCATTAGAAAGAGAATTAAAGGTATGAAAAAATTCTTCAAGTGTGCTTTCTCGGCCAGAAATAAACTGAATATCGTCAATAAGTAGTACATCTACATTTCGGAAATGATCTTTGAAGGTATAACGCTCATTATTACTTAACGCATTAATAAAGGCATTAGTAAATTCTTCAGCAGAAGTGTAAAGAACCTTTAGCCCAGGATAAAGACTGAGAGTGTAGTTTCCAATGGCATGCAAAAGATGAGTTTTTCCCATGCCCGAAGCAGAGTAAAGAAAAAGGGGATTGTAGGTAGATCCAGGAGATTCTGCTACTGCTAAAGCGGTGGCGTGGGCGAAACGATTTGATTCACCAATTACGAAATTTTCAAAAGTGTGCCGGGGATTTAAACGTGCTGCTTCTTGCCCTTGGCTACCATTCGGCAATTTTGGTAACGCAGTTGGGGAAGGAGAAGAGAAAGAAGCATCAGTATTTGGTTCATTCTGCGGAGAAGAGGAAAAATCTTCGGGATAGGCAGAGGAAGAGGCAGAATAAGAAGAATCTTCGGGATAAGACCGCATTTTTTCTTCTAAAGAAGTGAGAGAGTTATCTACGGGTGAATAATTTACCGAATGGAGCTCTGGTTTCTTTGTTTCTTCTGAAAAAACAGCAGGGGTTACACTCTGAAGGGGAGTAGCTGGATGTGGAGAAGTAAAAGAAGCAGAGAGAGGATCTGCATTAGAAGTAGGTACTTCTTGTTCACTGAGAGCCGGATCCACGGAAATTAAAATTTTAACTGTGCGCCCAAGGATATTACTCAATTGTGGAGTCATGGCTTCGATTACGTGTTCCTGTAGCCAATCTTTTATGAAATCAGAACCGACGCTGATCATAAAAATTTCATCTACAGTGGCGATAGGTTTAGCTAAATTTAGAAAAGCAGCTTGAGAATCAGAAAGGCGCCCTTCTGCACGTAAAAGTTCTGCAGCAGCTGTCCAGGCAGCCCGCGCAGCAAAGCCTTCTTCCATAATATTCCTTTCCGTATTTCTAAAAATGACCATAAAGGATGGCCATAAATTAAAGAAATATAAAACTCAGCTTTCTCAGTCTAGACGAGAAAAAAAGGAAATGCAGTAAAATTATCCACATACTTATACACAGCTGTGGATATTACACCTTTGTAATTCTCTGTGGCTTTTCTGAGCAATAAGCCGAAAAGTCTAAAAAGAAAAGTTATTAACAGTTGTGGAAGAGGATTTATACCGGAAATTTTCAAATATATTCCTTGAGATATCAATCACGAGAGATACGGGAAAGATTGACCTATAAACGAAAAGTCGCGTAGAGTCATATGGCTACGTGTGTAAAGAGCGCACGCACAATGTAAATGCACCGCGGTGTAGATACATTGTGAAGAATCCGAGTTTATGCGGTGGGAGTTACCCATGTCTACGAAACGTACTTATCAGCCTAATAACCGGCATCGTTCCAAGGTGCATGGTTTTCGTAAGCGTATGCGTACGCGCGGAGGCCGTGCAGTATTAGCTGCGCGCCGGCTCAAGGGTCGCGCTAAGCTTTCTGCCTAAATGCTGCCGAAAGAAAACCGGTTGCGAAAAAGTGCGGAATTTACTTCCGTATTTCGTGACGGAAAGAGCAGCGGAAATTACTTATTAACTATGCATGTAATTCCGGTTGCAGAAGATACGAAAGCCGACCTACCTCAGGTCGGCTTCGTTGTCGGTAAAAGAGTTGGAAATTCCGTAGTTCGCCATCGAGTAATAAGAAAATTACGGCATATTATGCGGGAATATTTGCCAGTAATAAAGGCGCAAGCTCTAGTAATAAGGGCTCGTCCGGCAGCAGCTACGGCAAATTATCAGCAACTACAGGTAGCTATGGAAAAAGAATTACGGAAATTATCTCTAATACCGGTGGCAGGAAAGGCAGCAGAAAAGTGCTAAAGAAAGTTCTTTTGGCCGTCATTGCGTGGTATCAACGCTCTATATCTGCTGCTTTACCGCGCAGATGCCGGTATGAACCTACGTGTTCGCGTTATGCAGTGGAAGCGATTGAAATTCACGGCGTAATAAAGGGTACAATTTTAGCAGTATGGAGAATTTTACGCTGTAATCCTTGGAGTAAAGGTGGGGTAGACTGGGTACCACCGCAGGGAAAATGGCCAACTCGGCCTCTTAATTATTCTGAGTTACTCGAAGTTCGCCGGCACGCAGAAAAAGAAATTTTATAAACGAATCAGTTAAATAAGGAACGGAAATACCTTGGATACTATTCTCTATCCCATCATGTGGATAATTGCTTGGATTATGAGTGGCGTCCACTCTTTTCTCACTACTTTAGGAATGGGGAAAGGCCCGGGCCCAGCTTGGGTACTAGCTATTGTAGGGCTCACTATTGTGGTACGTGCCTTAATGATTCCGCTCTTCAATAAGCAAACTAAATCTATGCGAGCTGCGCAAGAGCTAAATCCAGAGATTCAGCGAATTCAAAAGAAATATAAGAATCGCAAAGATCAGGTGTCGATGCAGCGGCAGCAGGAAGAATTGCAGGCACTTTATAGAGAGCATGGCACTTCACCTTTTTCTTCTTGTCTACCGATGCTTATTCAGATGCCGATTTTCTTTGCGCTTTTCCGGCTTCTCTACGCGGTAAAACCACTTTCGGAAGGGATATATCGGGTAAAGGCAGTAGGGCCGATTAATGAAAAATTAGCAGAGGAAATTTCCCGTTCTACTCTCTTTGGAGCACCTCTTTCTAGCTCGATTGGTACTGCGAAAAATTTCGCTACTTCTACCAATATTCTCGTCGTAGCAATCGTTTTAATTGCGCTTATGATTGCGACGCTTTTCTTTACGCAAAAGCAGATTATGACGAAGAATATGCCGGAGAAAGCTATGGATCCGAGTAATCCGGCTTATAAGATGCAAAAGTATATGCTTTACGGCATGCCGATGATTTACATATTTACCGGCACTACTTTCCAGGTAGGCGTGCTTATTTATTGGTTAGTTGGCAATATTTGGAATATCGGCCAACAGACGTGGTTGCTTAATACGAACCCCACTCCCGGCAGTGCAGCTTATAAGAAGAGGCAAGCAAAATTGCGGGCGAAGCGAATTGCAAAAGGTCTTCCTCCAGAAGAAGGAGAGGTAGAAAATACCGGTCAACGTGCGCAACCTTTAGGGAAAGAGCGGGCGAAGAAAGCGCAACTGCGTGGCAAAGAGAGCGGCGGTGCGCAAGCTGAGAAAGGCGCAGCAGCAGAAGTAGATGCAGATTCTGTGGCAGCTGAACCAGAGCGCGGGAAAGACGGGCTTACTGATGAAGAAAGAGCTCGGAAGCGTTATGAACGGCGGCTCGCGCAACGGCAGCGTTCGCAAGAAAAGAAAAAAGCGCGGAAGAAGCGGGCGCAAAAGAACCAAAAGCCCCGAAATTTTTAGTTTAATTATGTAGGTTAGGTGTTTCACCTCCTGGATATAAAAGGAAAACAATGAAAGAAGAAGAACTCAGCCCAGAAGAGTTGCAAACGCAGCTAGATAAAGAAGGCGATTTAGCGGCCGATTATTTGGAAGAGCTCTTAGATATAGCTGATTTAGATGGCGATTTAGAAATCTCTACTGAGGCTGAACGAGCAACGGTGGCGATTGTAAATGAAGAAGGTAAAGATCGGCGGTTAAAGCGCTTGATTGGGCGCCGCGGAGAAGTACTGGATTCTTTACAGGAACTTACTCGTTTAGCCGTGCAGCAAGAAACCGGAGAGCGTTCGCGGCTGATGCTGGATGTATTGGGTTATCGGGAGCAGCATCGCGATAAAATTCGAGAAATAGCACAGGATGCCGTAGAGGAAGTGCTGGATACCGGAGAAGAATACGTACTGCAGCCCATGAATCCTTTTGAGCGGAAAGTAGTGCACGACGTAGCGGCTGCCGCGGGATTGGTTTCCGAATCAGAAGGCTTCGGAGTTAATCGGCACGTGGTTTTACATTTGGCAGAGGATGAAGACGAGTTAGCTGCTGAATATGCGAATTCCCCCGCGGAGGAAGATTTTTCTGCGGACTCAATGGATTCTGCGGAGTCGGCAGATTCTGCTGAATCTGCTATTTCGGCGGATTCTGCAGAGTAAATTAAGTATTTAGCGTATAAGCGATTGGCGTATAAGCAATTCGCATATGGATGATTCGCATATGAGTGAAGAGCCAAAATATAGTGTACAAGCTCCTCCAACCGGAGGAGCTGTACATTTTGGTAATGCAGGTTGGGAAAAGTTGCTGCGTTTTGCACAGTTGCTTGAATCGCAAGGGCAAGTGCAGGGGCTGGTAGGTCCACGCGAGATGGATAAACTTTGGGATCGTCACTTGCTTAACTCCACTGCGCTATTAGATTTTTTGCCTTTCGGCGCTGAGCTTATTGATGTGGGAGCAGGAGCGGGTTTTCCGGGAATCGTGATTGCCGCTGTGCGCCCTGATATGCAGCTTTACTTGGTAGAGCCGATGGAGCGCCGCGTCAAGTGGCTGGAGATGGTGAAAGCGGAGCTGAATCTCTCTAATGTGGAAATTAAAAGAGGGCGCGCAGAAGAGTTTGCCGGCAAGCTGGCTAGTGAGTTTGTGACGGCGCGCGCGGTAGCTGCTTTACGAAAATTGGTGCCATGGACTTTGCCTTTAGTGAAAAGTGGTGGCTCGCTCCTCGCTTTGAAAGGTGCCCG
>NZ_CAMXYE010000041.1 GCF_947253055.1 uncultured Arcanobacterium sp.
ACTCCTAAGTCGGTGCGTCCCGTCAGCTTAGTGGGGAAAGTATAGGTAATCATATTCGAAGCAAACTCCACCGTGCGCTCTTCCCACTGCCGTTCCACTTCCGCAAAATATTTTTCTACATACGGCACGAGCAGCTCCGCATCTCCGGCAGTAAAGCCGAGGCAGAGGGAGCGTTGCTGGGCATTAGGAATTTTCCCAGCCAGCAATTCTTCCCAAGCGCGCGCTTTCGCTTCCGGAGTAGCTAAAGCAGCGCGCGCTTCTGCCGCTGCACTAGCTCCAGCTGCCGTATTATCGCGCTCTTGCAATTCCTGCTGGATATCAGCTTCGGTGATTCGCTGCGCAGCTGCTAAACGCTGCCATATTTCCCACCGCAGTGCCGCATCTATCTCTAATCCATTCGGCACCTTTTCTCCCTGCAACCAGCCGGCAAAATAATCTAAATCAGCAGCGCTGTGGGCGAGAATAATGGCGGTGCGCGCCAGCTGTAATTGCCGATCCGAGCCGGGAGCTGCACCCTGTAAAATATCTTGCAATTTTGCCGCCACTCTTTGCTGCAGCTCTTCGCGCTGTTGCGGTGGAGAATAGAGATTAGTGGCCGTCACCAGCTGGCTTAAGGTGTAGCGCAGCACTGTGCCGTGCGCCTCCGTCTCCAAGGCGCGCAAAGCAAAATCTGCATAATCGGCGGCATTCATAAGCCCATCGCGGCATAAATCCCAGACATTAAAAAGAATAAGAGCCCGCGTCAGCTGTAACTCGGGTGGGAAAGCGTTAATGTGCTCTTTTATATGCGTCAAAGATTCTTCATCTAAACGCACTTTGGCATAAGCTAAATCGCCGTCATTAATCAGCAAGACATCGGGGCGCGAAATCCCACCGAACTCCGGCACTACGGTGCGCGCACCGGAAATATCGAGAGTAGTGAAAGCTACCTGCCGGTATACTCCATTTTCTAGATCGTAGCCACCCACGGCAATTCGATGTGGCCGCAAAGAAGCATGTTTATCTTTTTCCTGGCAAATTGCGAACTCATCGATTCTTCCGGCCGTTTCGGTTATTTGCGGAGAGAGAGTATTGATTCCCGCCTCTTGGAGCCAGAGCCGAGCCCACTGCTGTAAATCGCGGCCAGAGGCTGCCTCTAGTTCCGTGAGTAAATCTTGCAAAGTGGCATTTCCCCACGCTTTTTTCGCCAGATACTGCCGCACGCCACTAATAAAAGCCTCTTCTCCTACGTAGGCTACTAGCTGCTGGAATACGGAGGCGCCTTTCCCGTAGGTGATACCGTCAAAGTTCACCAGCACATCTTCTAAATCGCGAATATCGGCGGCAATAGGATGCGTAGAAGGAAGTTGATCTTGCCGGCGGGCCCAAGATTTCTCCGAGGCTTGGAAAGTGACCCATGCATCCTGCCAGCGAGTCGCGCGCGCCGTGGCCACATGGCTCATATATTCGGCAAAAGATTCATTCAGCCAGAGATCGTCCCACCACTCCATGGTGACTAAATCGCCGAACCACATATGAGCGAGTTCATGCAAAATAGTGATTGCCCGCCGCTCCACCAAGGCAGCTGTCGGCTTAGATTGGAATACGTAGTCGTCGAGTATGGTGACGCAGCCCGGATGCTCCATCGCGCCCATATTGTATTCGGGCACGAAAATTTGATCGTATTTTCGGAATGGATACGGCTGGGCAAAATACTCTTCGTAAAATGGCATTCCTTGCTTGGTAATTTCCAGTACCTCTGCGCCGTCTAAATACTTTTGCAGCGATTTACGTGCATATACTCCGAGAGGGATTTCGCGGCCATCGGGAGCGGTATAGGTGCCTTGCACTCCCGCATAAGGGCCGGCAATTATGCAGGTAAGGTAGGAAGAGATGGGTTCGGTGGGAGAAAATTCCCAGCGCGCTAGGCCATCTGCTACCGGTTGAGGCTCCGGAGTGGGGGAGACGGAAAATACCTGCCAGTGCGCGGGAGCGAGCACGGAAAAAGTGAAACGCGCTTTTAGGTTGGGTTGCTCAAATACGGCAAACATCCGCCGCGAATCGGGAGCTTCGAATTGTGAGTAGAGATAAACTTCGCCATCTGCTGGATCGACGGCGCGGTGTAAGCCTTCGCCGGTGTGGGAGTATAAGCAGGTAGCTTCCACAATTAAGGTGTTCTCTGCCGCTATCTCTGCCAGTTCGATTCGGGAATCTTGAAAAGAGCTAGGAGAAATAGCGGTGCCGTTCAGCTCAATTTTTTCTACTGACTGGGCTATTAAGTCTACGAAAGTGGCCGCGCCGGCTTCCCCGGAAAAATCAATAGTAGTGCGGGAGCGGAAAGTAGTGGAATCACGTAAATCCAACTCCACCCGGTAGCTATGAGTCTGTACTATTTCTGCGCGGTGGGCAGCTTCCAAGCGCGTCAAATTTTCTCCGGGCAAAATTCTTCCTTTCCACAGATGGCTAATGCCATAGCGGCATCTAATTTCCTCTTTTACTCTAGCTTCTTTTCCGCGCCGAGAAAAAGTATGGCGGCATGTATAGGATTGAGATGTAGCTTGTGCCGGCGGGAAGCCGATGATCTGTGCACAAAGCGACCGCGGAGTAACTGGGGTAAAAGCAGTGCGGGCGAGCTGCCCGAGCTGCCCGAGCAATACTGGCAGATAGCGGTAATGAAAATAAATAAAAGTTAGAGAGAAAGGCAGAAAATGGCGAGTTTAGATGCAGGAGAAAAAGTAGATTTTTGGTTCGACCCTTCTTGCCCGTGGACGTGGATCACCTCCCGTTGGATCACCGAAGTAGCTACGGAGCTCTCTCTTTCTCTCACGATGCACGCCTTTTCACTCTGCCACCTCAATAGAGATAAAGATATACCGCAAAGCTACCGGGAGCATCTAGAATCAGCTCGGCTCGGAGCAGAAGTGGCTGCCGGAGTGGAAAAACTGGCGCCAGCGCGCCTAGCAGATTTCTATACTGCGCTCGGCAACCGGCATTTTGGGGAGGAAGCTCCGAAAGACGCCGCCACTGCCCGCGCCGCGCTCCAAGAGTGCGGCCTGCCGGAAGAAATAGTGGAGAGAGCCGCTGCCGGAGAATTCACGGATTATTTGGCAGTTAGCACAGAAAAAGCGCTCGCCTTAGTAGGGGAAGACGTAGGAGTGCCGATAATTGCCACGGCCGGGGTGGCTTTCTTTGGGCCAGTCATTTCTCCCGCTCCGCATGGGGCGGCTGCAATTAAACTCTGGGAAGGAGCGCTGGCGCTGGCAGAAACTCCGGGATTCTTTGAGTTAAAGCGCTCCCGCACCACAGGGCCAATTTTTTCCTAGTAGTAATAAGGAATAGTAGATAGCGAGCCATAAAAGGAAAGATAGGTAGCGAGCCGCAGAAAATGGTAAATAGCGAAACCTAAATAGTGAATCTCAAAAAGAGCTGCTAAATAAAAGCTACGGGCTTTTTACCTGCTACCAGATCTGTACTCGCTCCTGCGGTGGCAGATAGAGTTCATCGCCTTCCTGTACATCGAAAGCCTCCACAAAAGCATCGATATTCTTCACTACTCCGTTGCACCGGAACTCTGCTGGCGCATGTGGATCAGTGGCGATTCGCTGTACCATCAGCTCATCCCGCCGTTTTTCCTGCCAAGCACGCGCATAGGAAAGGAAAACGCGTTGTAAGCCGGAGTAGCCTTTTTCTAGCGGGCTCTCCGCAGTTCCCGCATATCCGGCTCGCCGCAGAGCAATATCGTAGGCGCGCAAAGCAATCCCTAGACCACCTAAATCGCCGATATTTTCTCCTAGAGTGAGTTCTCCATTTACGTGATGCGGAGAATCAGCGGGAAATTGCGCCGGCACGTAGGAGTTATATTGCTTCACCAGTGCGCCGGTACGTTTCTCAAATTCTGCTCGGTCGCGCTCGCTCCACCAGTTATGCAGCCGCCCGCTGCCGTCGTACTTCGAGCCTTGGTCGTCGAAACCATGTCCGATTTCATGGCCAATAACTGCCCCGATACCGCCGTAGTTCCACGCCGGATCTGCATCTGGAGAGAAGAAAGGCGGCTGTAAAATAGCAGCTGGAAATACTATCTCGTTAGCGAGCGGGTTGTAGTAGGCATTCACCGTCTGCGGATGCATAAGCCACTCGTCTCTATCTACCGGTTTCCCTAATTTCCCTACCTCATAAGCAGTGAAAAACTTATTAGCTTGCCGTA
This sequence comes from uncultured Arcanobacterium sp., assembly GCF_947253055.1. Classification (GTDB taxonomy): domain Bacteria; phylum Actinomycetota; class Actinomycetes; order Actinomycetales; family Actinomycetaceae; genus Arcanobacterium_A. The sequence continues at coordinate 4,184 of NZ_CAMXYE010000041.1, forward strand.
TATTCTCCACCAAATCGCCGGAGGTAATACGCAGCTGTTGGTAATCTTTCCACTTTTCGGGATAACCGATTTTAGTTACGAAACTATCGAGTTTTTGGAGCGCTTTCTGGCGAGTATCCTCTCCCATCCACTCCAAATTTTGAATCGAAGCGCGGTAGGCGGCCAATAAATCGGCTACCAGCTGCTCCATCTGCGCTTTGGCGGTGGGAGGGAAATGGCGAGCTACATACTCTTTCCCAATCGCTTCGCCGAGAACACCGTCCACCAAATCTATGCCGCGCTTCCAGCGGGGGCGCATTTCTTCTTTACCGGCCAGCACCTTCCCATAAAAATTAAACTGTGCCTCCACTAGGGCAGCAGAGAGATACGGCGCGCGCGCCAAGATGGTCTGCCAGATTAGGTATTCCTGCAGTGTATCGAGAGTCGTATCTTGCCAAAGTTGCGCAAAGCCTTGGAGAGCTCCCGGAGTATATACCAGTAATTTCGGGGCGTTTTGGGCAGTGATTCCACAAAGTTCCAGCGCATCTTCCCAATTAAATCCGGGGGTGGCACTCTGAAATTCTTCCCAAGTCAATACGTTATTAGTTTGCTCCGCATCGCGCAGTTTTACTACGTCGTAGTGATAGGAGGCGAGTGCAGTTTCAAAATCGAGAATACGTTGGGCGGCATCGGTAGCGGCTTCAGCGCTGATTCCGGTGCCTAAGGCATAAAGCTGGGGGAGAAATTCTTTATAGGCCTGCAAAATAGGAGCGTAGGCGGCATCTCGATAGAAAGATTCATCCGGGAGGCCGAGCCCATCTTGGCTGATCCACACGATATAAGCATCTGGCTGGTTGCGATCGGCGTCTACCGTGCAGCTGAAAGGCACCGATACTCCGCTCTCTAGGAGTTGGCCGGCAGTGATTCCTAAATCATCTTTATCTTTCGCAGCGCGGATGAGCGCTAAATCTTTTTCGAGAGGCCGTATGCCCTGCTCTTCGATCTGGGCTTCGTCCATAAAAGAAGCGTATAGATCTGCCACTTTTTGCTCGCTGCTGTGGCGGGGATTTGCGGTAAAACTTTCGACGATTTCTCGCACTTGCGTCAAGGATTCTTCCCGAAGATCGATAAAGGCGCCGGCGGCTGCTTGATCAGCCGGTATAGAAGTACTTTCTAGCCATTTTCCGTTTACAAATTCAAAAAGGTCATCTTGCGGGCGAATACGAGTATCTAACTCGGAAATTACTTTAGCTCCGTAATTTTCACTGTCTTTAATCGTCATAGAGGCTATTCTACCTTGATTTACTGGGCGGTTCCGCTTCAGGGTAGGGAAAAATTAGCTAGAATAGAAGTATGAGAGTACATATTGCAAGTGACCATGCAGGTTTCGAATTAAAAAGTCATTTAGTCGCCCACCTTCAGGAAGCCGGATACGAAGTAGAAGATCACGGCTACCATGAATACGATAAATTGGATGCTTATCCGCCGGTATGCTTTGCCTGTGCTGAAGCAGTAGCAAAAGATCCGGGTTCTTTAGGGATAGTCATCGGAGGATCTGGAAACGGCGAACAGATGGCAGCCAATAAAGTAAAAGGCATCCGTGCCGCTCTAGCTTGGAACGAAGCTACTGCCGAATTAGCGCGGGAGCACAATAATGCCAATGTGATATCGCTGGGTGCGCGTCAGCATGATCTAGCGGAAGCTACTAAGCTGGTGGATATTTTCCTCTCCACCTCTTATGATCCCGCTTCGCGCCACCAATCGCGTATCGATATGCTCAGTGAATACGAAGAAAAGCACTGAGTAGTATCTAAAAGAATTAAATAAACACAAAGGGCAGGAGCTTCCGGATGGGAGCCCCTGCCCTGCTATTTAGGAATTATTTAGTGGATTGGCGCGCACGGATATACACCGGCGTCAGCAGGTTCTGATTGCTTAAACTAGTAATTTCTTAAATCAATAATTTTAAATCAGTCGCTGACGGCCGGGTCGATATGCGGTTGCTTATTTTTCGCTGGTCGGTTTCGCGCCGGAATTCCCACTGCTACCTGGCAGCTCGGCACGTCTTTCACTACTACCGCATTAGCTCCGATTTGTACGTCGTCTCCAATCGTAATAGGGCCGAGTACTTTTGCTCCGGCGCCAATCATTACGCGATTACCGACGGTGGGGTGGCGTTTGCCTTTGCGCATAGAAATACCGCCGAGGGTGGTGCCGTGGAAAATAGTCACGTCTTCTCCTACCTCAGCAGTTTCTCCGATTACCACTCCCATTCCGTGATCAATAAAAAGTCTCCGGCCAAGCTGCGCACCTGGATGGATTTCAATTCCGGTAATAGCGCGCGTCAGCTGCGATATTATACGTGCCGGCAACTTTAGGAGTGGCGATTTATTCCACATCCGATGGCAGAGCCGGTAAGCCCAGACGGCGTGCACCCCCGGGTAGGCGAGTGCCACTTCGAGGGTATTGCGGGCAGCTGGATCATTATCAACTGCTGCTTGGAGATCTTCTTTTAGCTGCTTAAAGAAAGTGAGGTGCTCTATCTTTTTCTGCATCCTTAATCATCCAATCCCGCGAATAAATCGGTGGATACGTAGCGTTCGCCGAAATCAGGAATAATTACGGCGATATTCTTCCCAGCGTATTCGGGGCGTTCAGCTATTTTGAGTGCTGCCCAGAGTGCAGCTCCGCCCGAGATTCCCGCCAGTATCCCTTCTTGGTGGGCAGCTTGCCGAGCTGTAACTAAAGCGTCGTCAAATTCTACCGGCAGCACTTCGTCATAAATATCTCTATCGAGTATTTCCGGCACGAAATTAGCGCCCAGCCCTTGTATCTTATGAGATCCGGCATGGCCCGTGGAAAGGAGAGGAGAATCGGCGGGTTCTACCGCCACAATATGTATTTGTGGATTCTGGGATTTTAGATACTTGCCACTTCCGCTGAGAGTACCTCCGGTGCCTACGCCAGCCACCAACACATCTACTTTTCCAGATAAATCATTCCAAATCTCTGGGCCGGTAGTGCGGGCATGGGCGGCGGGATTGGCAGGATTGGCAAACTGGGAAGCGAGAATAGCTCCAGGCAGCGCAGCGGCAATCTCTTTCGCTTTATCTACTGCGCCCTGCATTCCCGCTGCCGGTTCGGTGAGCACTAATTCGGCTCCGAATCCACGTAATAAAATGCGCCGTTCTTTAGACATCGAAGCCGGCATAGTAAGAATTACTTTGTAGCCGCGCGCTGCGCCCACCCAAGCGAGTGCAATACCAGTATTTCCAGAGGTAGCTTCGACGATAGTGCCGCCGGGAGCCAGTGCTCCCGATTTCTCTGCTTCCTCCACGATAGCCACACCTACTCGGTCTTTTACCGAGTTAGCCGGGTTGTAGAATTCTAATTTTGCAAATACGTGGCCACCTTTATCTGCCGCCAGTCGGTGGAGCTGCAGCAGGGGAGTACCTCCAGTTATCTCGGTAAGGGAATGATATAAAGTCATAGGTTTTCTCTTTTCTTAAATTGAGGTTTTGTATATAAGCGGCTCAATTTTTATACATAGATTTATATTTCTATTTCGCAGTTTTATCTAGAAGTTTATCTAGGAGCCGCTTTGAGCTGTTAGGAGCTACTTTTAAGCTATTTACGAGCGCCAAGCATGCCAAAGGCACAAAACTAGAGCCCAGCGCCCTTGCGACAGGTACAGCAGAAAAAGGAGGCAGAGAGAGCTATTAAATGCATATTATTTCCTCCTCCTGCTCAGTAGTTAATACAGAATTATAGGCGCTTTTATAATTACATAGCTTCCTCGGCGGCACAAATGTGGCAAATGTGGCAAATCTTGCTAGCGGCACTACGCAATAAATTTTACTAGCACCTGCACACGCTGTGGGTGTAATGCTCTCAGCGGAGCAGAGTAGCGAATCTCAGTGGGGAAGAGTAGCTAGGAAATGACTCCGGCGGATACTTCTCTATAGGCCATTTTCTGGAATTTGACTTCTATTTCTGCGCCGCGCAGCTCCCCTAGATAGGCGGCAGCTTCGCTGCAATCATCGGCGAGAAAAGTAATTACCACTTTTTCTGATTGATAATCGAGAGCAGTGATTTCATATTTACTGCGGCGCAATCCTGCTTCTATGCGCCCGGCTGCCTCTAGGGGTAGCGAAACTTCCAACTGCTGGAAAATTTGCTCTTTCCAGATTTGCGCTCCGTGGAGTGCCTGGGTTGGAGCCTCGGTATAAGCGCGCACCAACCCGCCGGTGCCGAGCAGAGTGCCACCGAAATACCGCACCACCACTATTGCAGTATCGGTGAGCCGGCGGGTATTTATCACCTCTAAAATTGGTTTCCCGGCGGTGCCGGAGGGTTCGCCGTCGTCAGAGGAATTAGTGATATCTTGCGCGCCGCGCATGGAAATACGGTAGGCGCTGCAGTGGTGGCGCGCATCGGGGAATTCTTGGCGCATCTCTGCTACGAAATCACGCGCAGCAGCTACGCTTTCTACGCGGCGCACTACGGCTATAAACCGCGACTTTTTCACGCTAATTTCGCTGCGCAATTCCACATCAGGGGTTAGACGATAAATCTCCACCTTTCTATTTTTACCGAAAACTCCGTGTTTCTCAGCACAAAGTGAAAACTGTTATGAGAAAAAGAGGTGCTATCTGTTAAAGTTATGCTCTGTACGAAAGATAATCGCCTAGAGAGCGATATCGCTTACTAAATAAGAGAAAGAGCAAGGAGCGGAATCATGGCAGTTCCAAAACGTAAGATGTCACGCAGCAATACCCGCTCTCGTCGTTCCCAGTGGAAGGCCAAGCTTACCGAGTTGCAGCCGGTCCGTGCCATGGGTGGCAGCGAGGTGCGCATCCCACGTCGCCTAGCAAAGGCGGCGCAGAAAGGCCTGCTCGATTTAGATTAAAATCAGCAGCTAAAAATTTTCAGAGTGGCTCCGCCGAATAGGTGGGACCACTCTTTATTTTTATAAGGAAACGGGAAAGGATCTCGAAATGACACAAGCAACCGGGCAAGCAATAGCCATGATCATTTATTTCGTAATGATGGTACTAATTGGCTTGTGGGCCTACACTCGCACTAAGGATTTAGATGACTATATGATTGGTGGGCGCGGCTTGAATCCATTAGTGGCGGCGCTCTCGGCGGCAGCTTCGGATATGTCGGGGTGGCTGCTCATGGGATTGCCAGGTGCGCTCTACGTTTCAGGAATCATCGAGGGCTGGATCGCAGTAGGTTTGACCATTGGTTCGTGGCTAAATTGGAAAATCGTAGCTCCGCGGCTGCGCTCTTACAGTGAAATAGCGAAGAATTCTATTACGGTGCCCTCTTTTCTGGGAAATCGGCTGCACGATCCCACGCATGCGGTGCGTATTGCCGCCGGACTCATCATTTTCATTTTCTTCACCTTTTATGTATCTTCCGGAATGGTAGCCGGCGGCACTTTCTTTGAGACGGCTTTTGGTCTCGATTACCACCTCGGTATGACTATCGTGGCGAGCGTAGTAATTCTTTATACGCTCGTGGGAGGATTCTTAGCGGTATCGTGGACGGATATGGTGCAAGGCTTGATGATGGTAGCGGCTTTAGTAGCAGTTCCCATAGCCGGAATCTTCGCCGTAGGGGGGCTAGGAAAACTGGCAGCTGGCGTCAACGCCGTGAATCCGGGATTCCTCTCTCCGGTAGGAGGATCGCTAAGTCTTGCCACTTTCATAAGTATTATTTCTGCTCTCGCCTGGGGGTTAGGATACTTTGGGCAGCCGCACATCATTGTGCGTTTTATGGCTTTGCGCAGCCCTCGAGAAGCTAAACAAGCGCGGCGAATTGGGCTGGGCTGGATGATTTTTTCGGTATGTGGTGCCGGCGGCACTGCGCTAGTGGGTATCGCCATGAACTACTACGGTCTCATATCGGTCGGCTCGGAGCAGCGCGAATCTATATTTATTGTTTCTGGGCAGCGGCTATTTCCGGTATTCATTGCCGGCTTCATGCTCGCAGCTATTCTGGCGGCGATTATGTCTACCATCTCTTCGCAACTGCTCGTCACTTCCTCTGCCGTAGTAGAAGATATTCTCAACGCCAAAGGGGAGCGCAACGCGGCAGCCAGTATAAATTGGGGGCGGACGGCCGTGCTGCTCTGTGCCCTACTAGCTGCGGTATTCGCTTGGTTCCGCACCGATTCTATTTTGAATCTAGTGGCTTTTGCTTGGGCAGGCTTCGGGGCGACTTTCGGCCCCATGGTATTGCTGGCGCTCTATTGGCGTAAACTCACCTGGCAGGGCACACTCTGTGGAATGCTCACCGGGGCAGTGACGGTAGGAATCTGGGGTACCTATAAGTGGTTTGGGCTCTACGAAATTTTGCCGGGATTTTTATTAGCCTTGCTGGTGGCGTACCTAGTTTCTCGTCTTACCCATCAAGTGAACGGCGAAATAGAAGCGGAGTTTACGAAAGCGCTACAGCTCAGTACTGCTAATGCCCAGGAGATGGCCGCTCAGAGTACTCTCGCGAGTGCCGCGCCGAATGAGAGGCAAAATAGCTGACAAAAAACTGAGGGGGTAGGCAGTGCAAATCCACGAGCGTGAATTTGCACTGCCTACCCCAGTTAATTGCTGTAGCTAATGCCGCGCTTTACGTAACTATTTATTCTCTACAATCGCTACGAAACGATCGATATAGTCTTGCACGAAGGCGCGCGTCTTTTCGTTATTGAATTTACCTTGCTCATCTAGTAATTCCGGAGATTTTCCTAGGAACACTTCAGGCTGCCCCGGGAGCACCATATTGAAATAACTGAGTGCGAGCCGTAAATTCTTCTGTGCGCTATAGCCGCCCATCTTCCCTACGGAATGGCTAATAATTCCGGCCGGCAGATCTTTCCAAGCCACATCAGCATTCGGCTTCGATCCGATATCTACTGCATTCTTTAGGCAGGCAGGTATGCAGCGGTTATTCTCCGGAGTTACGAAGAGTACCCCATCTACGCTCTTAATTTTTTCCCGGAATTCGGTATATACCTCTGGCAGTGGCTTTTCCGCTACTTGCGGATCGTCGTAATCGAAATCGTAAAGCGGCAAATCGCGAATCTCCACTATCTCTGCTTCGTAATCAGCGGGAAACATCTCTAGAGTTTGCAAAGCAATTTTTCGGGCATAGGAGCCACCTCGCAAACTTCCCACTAGTACGGCAATTTTCTTCGCCATATTTCTTTTTCCTTTCTTTCGTATTTATTTAAGTATAGCGGGCAGAAAAGCGGGGTGCAGACTAAAAATCTGCACCCCGCTCCTAATAATTCAGCTTTTATGCTACTTAAGTAGCTGCATCACAAGATGTACCGGATTGTGGTCGGTAGATTTGAATCCTTTATCTAAAGTCTCCACTTTCTTGACCTTTATATTATCCGATACGAGGAAGCCGTCTATTACATAGTACTGATGAGTTTCTTTATCAGAATTTACATACGGCTTATCGAGCGAGCGGCAGGTGGGGCGAGAATAATCGGTAAGTACCTGCAGATTCTTGGCGTCAGCCGGAATTTCTAATTTACCAGGTACCCAGAGATCTTTATTGACGGGGAATTTACCGTTGCCTTCGGGGAAAAGCTGGTTGAAATCTCCCCCGGCAATCACGTAGTTACCTTTGGCAGTTTCATCTGCAAAAATCTGCATGAGTTCCCGAGTCTGAGCGGCTTTTCCAGCGCCGTCGTCATAGGCCTCTAAATGTAGATTGATTGCCACTAATTCTTTATCGCTGCCGGCGATAGGAATCCGGTTTATGAGTAGCGCGCGCTTCAAATTGAAAATCCGCTCCGGCCACTTGAAAGGAATCGGAAGCTGTACGCGGGTAGCATCTTCCACCTTGTAGTTCGAAAGGGTGAGCAGCCCCGAATGTACTCTGCCAATCGGTGGCTTCGGATAAGGCAGATACTTCACCTTAAAGTTGGGGGCAAAGCTCGAAGTAGCTTGCGGATTATCGGCTGCTAATTTCGCCGTCTCATCTATACCGTAGCTGCGCTTCGAATCGACATCTACCTCTTGGAAGAAAGCTAAATCCGGAGCTACTTTTTTCACTTCGGCGCTGATATCCGCGATATTCTGCTCCACTCTTTCTTTCGAAGCAGTTTGCACCATCTTGCCGCCGTCCATAAAGAAATCGGCGTTATCTCCGAGCGCTCCATAGCCGAGATTCCAAGTGAGCACACTTAGCTCGCCACTAGCGGGAAGCTCTTTTTCCGCATGTGCATTAAGAGCCACCGGTTCGATATGCGCGGGCTTGTATTCAGTGGTAATAAAATAAGCTGCTACTCCAATAATGAGTGCTAGCAAGGCAGCCAGCAGCAGCCCGAGATATTTAAATATTCGCCGCAGCAGATGTGGGCGCGCTTTAACGCCGGCATCTTTTTCTAGACTATGGGCGGGCACGATATTGCTCCATTCTTTCGATTATTTTTATTTCTTTTTGTATATTTGTGAAAAAATAAGGTGAACTTTTCGTTTCTTTAGACTCAGATACGGATTCGTTCTTCGCTGGTTTTTATCGCTACCAGTGAGCGACGTTTTATTACCAGTGGGCGATGTGGTTCTCGGCCATTCCGGGAATTCCTTGCACTTCCTCTCCGAGGAGCATGCCGGAATAGCTCCCTAAAGGGGCGCGATAGTAGCTGCTGAGAGCGCTAATTCCGACGTCGCCGGCGCGCATTCCTTCTGGGGTGAAAGTTAAATCCACCGCGCCATCGTCAGTATGAATATGCCACGGGCGCAGCGGGTTATCGCTATCGAAATCAAAACTGGTATGCCCTACGTAGAAGAGCTCGCCATCTTTCCAGATGCCGTTTTCGCTGTACTCGTAGTCGTTGTGGCCAGCCACTAAGTTTATTCCCCATACGGGGCCGGTGCCGTTGGCACTTCGCCCGGCTGCGCTGGCCCAGCGCCACCGCGTTTCCCGCCCGAGCAGGCCGTGAGCTGTCTCTTATACACATCTCCGAGCCCAC
>NZ_CAMXYE010000042.1 GCF_947253055.1 uncultured Arcanobacterium sp.
CCGAAATCTGCCAATTCCAACTCGGAGAAATATGCGCTTGGAATAGCCAGGAAGTAGCCGAAAAATTAGCGAAACTGCTAGATGAGCACGCGGCTCAATCTCCGGAAGATGCAAAAACCCATACCCAAAAGTTACATGGGTGGATTCAAGCACATCGTTCTACGGCCGCGAGCGCTGCCGCCGCTGCAAAGGTAGTGGTAGAAGCCATGGCGGCTACCCCTAAATAACGGCTACCCCTAGATAAACTAAGCGAACTAGTTGAGCCTAGTTAAGTGAGTTAGCTGAGCCTAGTTAGAACTAGCTAAAACCTAGCTAGATTTAGTACCTTCGGCAGTTAAGAATTCCCGTAAAATATCCCGCGCTACTTCTGCTTCTTTTTCAAAATTTAACTCTTGGGCGGCGCGAGCAGAATTTTCTTTAAAATGCGCAATTTTCTCGGGAGTGAGGCTCCGCAAAGATTCCACGATTGCTTCTTTCGTAAAATCTGCTGCGACCACGCCGCAATCATAATGTTGTAATACCTCTACCATTTCGACAGTTGGCCCAATGGCTAGTGCCAAGCGCGCCTGAATAAAATCAAAAATTTTATTTGGCAAAGTAAAGCGAGCATTAGTATTAAAAGGCGGTATCCAAAATACTCCCACATCATACTGATTTAACGTACGCGGAAGATCGGCTGGAGCTACTGGCTCGTGGAAACAAATATTCTCTGCCCCATCTGCTCGCGCCCGTAATTCTCCTAAATATTTACCGCCATCATTAGCCGGTATTAAATAAAAATCTATGCTAGCTTTATCTCCCAGCTCTTTTACGGCGTCTATAGTGACCTCAATATTCCTCCCCGCCACTGCTCCGCCGGAGTGCACTAAACGCAGCGTATTTTTATCGACTGCGGAAGGAGCTAATTCCACATAGCGCGGGGCATTACGCATTAGCCGCGGGCGAATCCCAAAATTTTGTGCATAGAGCTCAGCTATCTTTCCCCCTACCGTGGTAGCGGCATCTACTTGGGGGAGATATTTACGGCAGATATGTACCATTAACGGCTTTACCAGTAAGCGCCACACCAAAATTTGGGTACGCTCCTCCGGTGCCCATTCGTGTAAATCAACCCAGATTTTCGCTTCCCCTTTACAAGCGAAAGCTAAAGGGAGGGCGCGCGCGTCGTTCGCTATTACGACATCAAATTTTTGCCCCGCCAATGCTTCTAAACCCCACTGGGCACCGGGAGCTGCTAATTCGGCTGCCGTCAAACGGCGCAAAGCTAGTTTCGCTACTCCGGAAATAGTTTGTGGGAGAGAGGCAAAACCATCCGGTACTTGTAAATGAGTCATAAAATTAGCTGGATGTGGACCGTAGCCCAGAGTAGTCACCTCGCCAAATTCTTTCACCACCGAAAGCTGGCGCAATACCCGCGCATCTTTAGCGATATTTGAGAAAGAAATTACCAATATCCGAGGTTTATCTACCATGGTTTTTAGTATATGCTATTCTCTGATTTCGTAGCTAAAGGGGAAATTACTATGGCTTGGCTAAGCGCGCTTCCACAATTAATAGGGGCATTTCTAGTGCTTTTCCTCCCCGGAGCGCTGCTTCTCTTCACCCTCGGCTTACCTAAATTTTTCGCTTTTGCTTTTTCTCCGGTGCTAGTAGCCACCTTTAGCGCTTTTTGTGGCACCTTCTTCCCCTTCGTTAATTTGCCTTTCAACCCTTACACCCTCGGTGTCTTCTATCTGCTTTTACAACTACTGGCACTGCTGCGGCTAGCACTAAAAAGAAAACATGGTAAATCATCCCCAACTGCGCAGAGCTTCTCCCCCTATCTAGCTCTCCCAATGCGGCTCCGCCGGCAAAATTACCTCAACTATTTCCTAGTTGTGCTCTGCCTACTCGCCCTCTGCCTGCCTTTTTTACATATCGACCCACAAGAGCCCCTGCACCGCTGGGATCCAATCATGCATTCCAATGCGGTGCAACTTATTGAAGAGACGCAGCGGGCTTCCTATTTTGATTCTTTTACGCGCCTCTATGGAATAGACACTTCTCCTACCAACTACATGGCAGGTTGGCATGGCTTAGTTTCACTAGTAGCTGCTCCGGGAAGCGTAATTCCCGCTATTAATTCCTTTAATTTACTGGCCAATTTAGTATGGGTATGCGGACTATTACTCACTGCCTTCGTGCTGGGATTTTCTGCTCGTCAACGCAGCGGACTACTAATTGCTGCTACTGGCGTATTTTCTTTTCCTACTCTGCTTTTTTCTGCTTATCCGCCGCTGCCGAATGCTTTTTCTAACGCCCTCTTACCTGCTTTCCTAGCTGGAATAATTGCTTCTGGACGCTATATTCTCTATCAGAAATGTTTTCTTTCTACGCTCACTCAATTATTAATTTTTGCGCTCCTTGGCATGGGCCTAGTACTTATACACCCGATTTCTCTACTCAGTTTAGCAATACTCACCTTACCTCTACTCCCGCTCGCTCTCTTCCACGCTTATCAGCAACTTTTCCATACCCGCCGGCAGCGCTTTCTTTATCTAGGAGCTCTGAGCGGAATTTTTCTAGCAACTTTTGCTCTCTTGCTAAGTGTGCCTTTTATCCGCAACTCGTTCTTTCAAATGTTCCGCAATACAAATGCGCGAAACTTCAATTGGAACAATTTTTCCCACGCTCTCACCTCTACTTTATTAGCTAGGCCAGATTTCGCCCTCGGAGATGGAGGAATCTATCCATTCTGCGCCATAACTATCTGTATTTTCTTAGCAGGAGCATTAATTTTAGGAATAATCACGGTACACCGCATCCAGCAATTCCGATGGATTACACTTTCCTATCTTTTTATTACCCTCCTAGTATTTACTGCCTTTATACAAATGGGACCGCTTTTATCTCTAGCTTCCCTTTGGTACGCCTACCCCAATCGGCTCTTAGCCGTACAAGCCATACCGCTGATTCTATTGGGAGGTATAGGGATAAGTGCCGCTTTAGAAAAATACGAATCTCAGCGAAAGAAAAAAGGACGAAAAGTATCTCATAAATTCTTTACCTACGCCGCTCTCACCATTATGATTATCGCTTCGTTACTGACTTTCCCGGTGCGCTTTTTCCTTGTTTCCTACGCTTGGGGAGAGACGAAGAGCTCCACTAATATTATGAGTAAAGAAGAATTAGCGATGATCCGCCATCTCCCGCAAGTTTTACCGAAAAATGCGCTGGTGCTCGGGGAACCACTCAACGGCTCTGCCTATATAATGGCTATTTCTGGCATAGATGTGGTTTATCCGCAAGGGTATATTCGCCCTTCTAATCATCGCGAAATCTATGTGTCTACTCATTTATCAGCTATTGATTCCGATCCGCAGGTCTGCGGGTTAATAAATGAATTGAAAATTACCCATATTTATTATGATAAGACGCGCAGCAAATTGATGGGGCCGCGGCTTCTTACTAGTGGACTCAGTAGCGCCGACCTAAATAAAGGTTTTACGAAAGTCGCAGAGGGGGGAAGCGCTGCAGTTTATCGCATCGATGCTTGTAAGCACAGCAATTCTGCAGATTAGCGCTATTTCCTCTATTAACACCTAGAAGATCTTTACCGTATAATTTCAGCTATGAAAGTTTTAAGCGTAGTCGGAGCCCGTCCGCAATTTGTAAAATTGGCCCCAATTGCCCGGGCTTGTGCGGCAGCTGGTGTGGAACATATTATCGTGCACACTGGGCAGCACTACGACCCGTTGCTTTCGGATGTATTTTTTGCAGAATTGCAAATTCCCCGCCCGCAAGAAAATCTGGGCGTGGGTTCCGGCTCCCACGGCAAGCAAACTGGCGCTATTTTAGCGGCAATGGACGGCGTCCTGGAAAAGTATCAGCCAGATTGGACGCTTGTATATGGAGATACTAACTCCACTTTAGCTGCCGCGCTCAGTGCGGTGAAGCTAGGCTTCCCCATTGCCCATCTCGAAGCTGGGTTGCGCTCTTTTAATCGCCATATGCCGGAAGAGCATAACCGGGTACTGACTGACCACGCCGCCGATTTACTGCTCGCCCCCACGGAAGTGGCACGCCGACATTTAGAAGAAGAAGGCCTCGGAGAGCGCACGGTAGTGGTAGGCGACGTAATGACCGATATCTTGCTGGCAGAAAAACGCAATGCAGAGGGAAAAATTCCTACGGCCATCACGGATTTAGGTTTAGATAAAGGCGAATACTATATCGCCACTATTCACCGCGCCGAAAATACCGATGACGAAAAGCGCTTGCACCATATTATTGACGCCTTACAAAATCTAGATTCACCGGTAGTACTACTCGCGCATCCACGCCTGCGCAATGTATGCAAAAAGCTGGGAATTAAAATTAATGGGAAGAATCTAATTCTCAATTCTCCACTTCCCTACCAAGAACTTATCGCCGCAGCTAGCGCCGCGCGCGGAATAATTACCGATTCTGGCGGTTTACAAAAAGAAGCATTCCTGCTGCGCGTGCCTTGCACCACGGTGCGCACGGAAACTGAATGGGTAGAAACCGTAGAATTAGGCTGGAATAAACTGGTAGAGCCGGAAGATTTAGCGGCAGCCGTGCATCGCCCAGCACCTGCCCCGACTGATGCTACTCCCTATGGAGATGGGAAAGCAGCAGAGCGGGTAGTAGAAACGCTTATTAAATATGCTAAAAAGTAATTCGGTACTGCACGTAGGGGATATGGCTTTTACCTCTACTCATTTAGTGGCAGCAGCTAATGCCCGAGGCCTGAATTGGAAAAAGCTGCAAATCACAGAAGTTTCTTGTTTTTCAGATACACCCTTGGCAATATTGGAAAAGCTCGGGCGCGGTATAGGCTGGGAGGTAAAACTCCTCGGAAATAAAATCCTGCGCCCGCAGATTCACCTCCACAGTGCTATCACTCTGCCCTATATGAGCTGGGCACTCGGAAAAAACTATGCTTTGCATCTACACGGCACCGATATTCGCACCCGTCTCTACCAAGATGCGTATCGCGAAACAGTATTACAGGCAGTGGAAAAAGCCACCGCCGTATTTTATTCCACTCCAGACTTAGCAGAGCACATTTTTCCGCTGCGCAGCGATGCACGCCTAGTACCAGTGCCTATTTCTTTGTATTCGCATAAAGATCCCCGCCCCCGCGGCCTAGAAAAGATAGGGAACTATATCTTTTTCACTTCTCGCTGGGAAAGCGTAAAAGGTGGAGAATCCCAAATCGAAACGGCGCATATACTGCGCACTAAGCTCCCGAAAAATATTACGCTGGTCGGCTTAGATTGGGGAGAAAACGCTAAGGCGGCCGCACAATCTGGAGTGCGTCTGCTGCCGCGGCTCTCTAATCGAGAATTCCGCGCCGCTCTGCGTAATGCCCAATTGTGTGTAGGGCAATCCTCCGGAATTATGGGGGCTTCCGAATTAGAGTCTTTAGCCGAAGGCACTCCTCTCGTCGTTCCTCTCCAAAAGAGCTGGTACACCGGGGCGGATAGTTCTCTACGTGATATTCCCGTAATTGGCGGCACGGAAGTAGAGTGCAAAGATTCCGAGAAGCTGGCTGCTTTAGCTATAGCGAATTTAGAAGCGGGAATTCCCGCTCATACTGCTCAGTGGCTACAGACCAATCACTCTCCCCAAACTGCTCTGCAGCGAGTATTAGCTGGCTATGCAGCAGCAAATGAACGAGAAGCAGCAAGATAGCAGAATAATAAAATAAGCCAATGCGAAGGCAATAAAGATACAGAGATGTACTTCTAGCTAATTAATAACTAATTATTTTTCCAATACTGCGGCGGCACTCTTAGCGCGCGCTTCCCAAGTTTCTTCCCACCGTATTTTTTGCACTCGCGTTGTTATATCCGACAATTTTTGCGGATCTGCTGCTAAATCTTCCAGCAGCGCCACTAAGTTTTCTTCTTTATAGGGAATAGTGAAACCAATACCTTTTTCTCGCACTACTTCTCCAGCTAAAGTGCCTTCTGAAGCAATAATCGGTTTGCCGTATCCTAAATACTCATAAAGTTTAATCGGCACCGCAAAACGGCGATACTCATTCGGCTCCATAAATAATAATCCCAGAGATGCCCCATCGTAATAAGGAGCTAACTCTTTAGCACTGCCGTGCACTATCTGAATTCGCTCGTTCATATAAGGAGAAAGTTCTGCTCGGTATGCTTCCCACTGTTCTTTACGGACACACATGGTGAGCTCTACATTCGGCGTCTTCCCTACCGCTTGGAGGGCCTTGGTGATTCCATAATGCGCACCTAAACCTCCTACGTAAAAAATATGCAGCCCCGCTGGACTCGCACTTTCTTTTACCACTGCCCCAGGCGGCAACGGACTACATAAATTAGCTGGATAGGGTACATAGGCAGCCATTTCGCCACTTGGTAAAAAGAGATGTACTCGGGCGCGGCGCATAGCCCATAAATCAAAACGGTAAAGCAATTTGCGCAAGCTGCGCTGCCAGAGCGGTATCCCCGCTAAACCCTCCGGAAATTTCCAATAAATATCCCGATAGAAAATTCCGACGGGAATTTGCTGGCGATGAAAATAACTAAAAATACGCGCTTCCAAAAAAGGTGCTAGACCCTTTTTTATACTGCTGGCCAGTAAATTAGGCTGCGTAGAATTTTCCCCATATACAAACTCTATTTTCTTTCCAGCTTTTATTTCTTTTTTTAACTGCCGAAAAGCAGCAGCTCGCTGCGCGGAGTTGCCGGTAATTTCATATACTTCGTAGCCTAAATTCTGAAAAGCCTGCCGCATCTGGGTAGGGCGGAGGCGGCTCCCGGAAGCATAATTTTCTTCTAGGGGATAAGGAGCATGGAAAACTACCGTCTTTTTTGCAAGCATCTTTTATTCTTCTTTTTTACTTTCCGTTTGCTCTGCCAGAGCTTCCTGGTCATAACGGCTCGCCGCTAAATCTACGAGGAAAAGATCAATTATCAACATTCCCGCCATGAGCCAGCCTAATACGGTGAGAGTGGGTATTAAGGAAAGCGGGGAAAAATAGAGCCACCCGAGCGGCAAAATCATGAAGAAGATGGAAAATATTAACATCCAGTGCTGCTTAAAGGTGACCACAAATACTGTGGACACCGGCGAAGTCACCAGCATCAGCGCCAGCCACGGAGTGAGCGCGCGGGCAATATCTCCCACCATATTCCACTGCGGCCCAAAGACAAAAGTAAATATCCACGGCGCAATAATGTAGATAATGATAAAAGGTGGCAATCCCAGGAGGAAAGCGCGTTTTATAGTGGCGCGCACTAAGGGGCGCATACTTCCGCGTTTTACCCGCGCTAGGCGTTCAAAAAATACTTGCGAAATAGCCCCGTTTATAAGCCCAATTGGCACCTGCATTGATTGCCAAGCGAGGTTAAATTGCCCAACTGCTCCCAGAGCAATAGTGCCGATTAGCAGCACTATTCCATTTAAGCGCACTGCATCTATCAAGGCATTTGGCAGATTCAACAGCGGCATTTTTTTATAGCGCTTAGCCATCTCCCACATGCTCGGAGTATTAGAAGCCACTGGCTGGCGGAGACTCTTTGATTTTCGCCAAAGATTACCAAAAGCCCATATTTGCCCCAATAATACCCCCCACAGCAAACCGGCCATAGAACGCAGACCGATAGCTCCAAAAAGTACTTCTCCGCCGGAAGATCCTACCGTCTGCTGGAAACGGTTAATCGAAATAGTTTTATAGTCTACTTTCCGATTAAACCAGTACTGCATAATCGCTACGGCAGCGCTTAAAAATACGGTAAGGCCCCCTACCGGCAGCCAAAAAGCCAACTCTTCGCTACCCCAGATATCAATCACTACTCCGCGTAGTGCTAAAGCAGCTACCACTGTGAGCAGAGAAATCACGATATTAGCTCGCATTGCGAGGCGGGCAATCATCCGAGCTTCATCGTCAGATTCCGGAAGCACAATGGTCATATCGTAGCGAAGATTGGCGATAGTAATTATGACTCCGGTGATTGCGCCGTAAATTGCAAATTGTCCGAAAGCTTCCGGAGTGAAAAGGCGAGCGATAATTAAAGCTGCCGCCATCGCAAAAGCCTGCGCGGCGGCTGTACCGGTAAAAAGTACCAGTACATTTTGCAGTATTGGGCGGTCAGCTAATTTTTGCCGGCTCCAATTTTTTAGCTTTCTTATTTGCTTCACCCACGCCCCTTTCCTGACCACTCTATCGAATACCACTGTAAAGGATGCTTATTCCCACTCGATAAAACTAGTATGTATATAAAATATGCATATCAAAGCGAGCAGCTAGTATTTACACCGCCGCCGCACTTTATTTAAAAAGTAATGGTCCTCGCCGAGCTAGCCGAATCGAGAATCGCCTGAATCACTTTCATGGTACTCAGCGCTTCCCGCATCGATGCATTCTCCTTGCCTTTACCGAGAATCGCATCGCGGAAATGTTCATGCTCCACTGCCAGCGGTTCGCGCTTATTGAGAGCATAGCGAGTGATTTCTCCTTCAGATACTCCGCGGAAATTAGCTATCTGATCCCAGCCTAAAGGCGCAGTAGCATTCGCATAGAAAGTCAGATCTCCCATCACGGTTTCTGCTACTAGAGCACCTTTTTCACCTAGCACTACCGTCGAACGCTCTTTATACGGGGTAAGCCAATTTACTAAATGATTCACTAGTACCCCGTTTTCTAAGACGCCAGTGGCACTTACTAAATCTTCATATTCTCTTCCCGTACGGCAAGCAGTATTAGCGGAAATTTCTTTATAGGCGACACCTGCCACCCACGCCGTCAAATCCACATCATGCGTAGCTAAATCTTTTACCACTCCCACATCAGCAATCCGCGCCGGGAATGGCGATTGCCGGCGGGTAGAAATTTGGTAAATCTTTCCCAGCTGCCCTTCGGCGATACGCCTACGCATCTCCATCAGAGCTGGGTTACAACGCTCCACATAGCCCACTGCTCCAACCAAGCCGGCTGCTTCAAAAGCTGCCACCATGGCTTCGCCGTCTTCTACACTAGAAGCCAGCGGCTTTTCCACCATCGTGTGAATACCAGCTTCCGCCAGTTTCAAAGCAATTTCTGCATGTTGCCCAGTAGGAGCAGCTACTACTGCAGCATCTATTCCCGCAGCAATTAACGCATCTACATCAGGTAATACTTCTAAATCGCCAGCTACGCCGAACTTATCACCATATTTATCGGCGATTGCCACCAGCTCCGCACCTTCTAAAGCGCGAATATTCCGCGCATGGTGGCGGCCCATCGAGCCTAATCCGATTAAGCCGTAACGAATAACTTCCCCCATGCTAGGCTCCTGCCTTTGCCAGAGCATTTACTGCTGCTACTATACGCTCTAAATCGCCAGCGCTTAATGAAGGATGTACCGGAAGTGAAAGTACTTCGCGCGCCGCTTTTTCGGTATGCGGTAGCTCTAGCCCCGGCGCGAAATGCCTAAGCGAAGGTAAGCGATGATTCGGGATTGGATAATATACGCCGCAACCCACTTTATATTCTTCCCGCAAAGCCTGGGCAAATCCGTCTCTATCTTCTTCCACTCGGATAGTGTACTGATGATATACATGCTCAGCTCCCGGAGCCGTAGGCGGCACCACTACCCCTTGTAAATTCTCGTTGAGGAAGGCTGCATTTGCCCGCCGTTTGGCGACCCATCCATCGACTTTTTGCAATTGAACTCGCCCAATAGCCGCATGGATATTAGTCATACGGTTATTGAATCCCACCAATTCATTCTGGTATTGCACTTCCATACCTTGATTACGGAGCAACTTCGCTTTCCGAGCCACTTCCGGATCTTTGGTGGTAATCATACCGCCCTCTCCCGAAGTCATATTCTTTGTGGGGTAGAGTGAAAAAGCTCCGAAGGTGCCGAAGGTACCTACTTTTTCTCCCTGCAGAGCCGCCCCGTGTGCCTGCGCCGCATCTTCAAATATCAAGAGGTCATGCTCCGCCGCAATTTTCCGAATCTCTACCATATTGGCTGGGTGCCCGTAGAGGTGTACCGGCATAATTGCTTTCGTACGCTCGGTAATAGCAGCTCGAATAGAATCTGGATCCAAACAGAAATAGTTATCTTCAATATCTGCAAATACCGGAGTAGCACCCGTGAGAGCTACCGAGTTTCCAGTGGCCGCAAAAGTAAAGGAAGGTACTATTACCTCATCTCCTGGCCCAATTCCCGAAGCCAGTAATCCTAAATGCAAAGCGGAAGTTCCAGAATTTACTGCCACCACCTGCGCTCCCGGAGTTAAATGCGCAGCAAACTCTTCTTCAAAAGCCGCTACCTCCGCTCCTTGCGCGAGCATTCCAGAAGCCAATACGGCATCTACGGCATCTCTTTCTTCTTGGCCAATTATCGGCTTAGCCGCGGGAATCATAGGTAGTTCAGTCATTAGGATTCAACCTTTCGAATTGTATTTTCCCATTCTTCATAAATATCACCGGTCTGCGGGCAGCACCAGGTATTTTCCCCATCTTTTTCTAATTTTACGCCAGCGTATCCTACCCAGCCGATCTGTTTTGCCGGGACGCCCGCTACTAAAGCAAAAGGCGGTACGTCCCGCGTCACTACGGCTCCCGCCGCCACCAAGGCCCATTCACCTATTTTGACCGGCGCTACACACACTGAGCGCGCCCCGATAGCGGCCCCTTTGCCAATAGTTACCCCTACTTGCTCCCAATCCGCTGCGGATTTCAAAGAACCGTCCACATTTATAGCGCGCGGAAAATGATCATTTGTGAGCACTACTGCTGGGCCAATAAATACCCCGTCAGCTAATTCTGCTGGCTCGTACACGAGTGCATAATTCTGCACTTTACAGTTGTTGCCGAGTTTTACACCTTCGCCGATATAAGCGCCCCGCCCAATAATACAGTTCTCACCTATCTGGGCACCTTCTCTTACCTGTGCTAAATGCCAAATACTTGACCCGTCCCCAATTTGCGCTTCTGCAGCCACATCGGCTGTATCTACAATTCGCGGTGCTTTTGCCACCAAGACCCCTTTGCGTCATAATTTAATTCTGGAGCGTACGCATTTTATCACCCCTGATAAAGTGGAAGGAAGAAGTGTGAGAGAATACTGCTATGCATGAAGCTACCGACGCCTCTCAATTGGTGGAGCGCACTTGGCTAGTAATACCTCTCTATAACGAAGCGAGCGTGATTGCGGAAGTAGTACGCACGGCCCGGCAAATCTTTCCCCATATTCTCTGCGTGGATGACGGCTCGCATGACGACTCTGCCACACAGGCGCGCCAAGGCGGGGCGACGGTGATTTCCCACCCGATTAATTTGGGGCAAGGAGCGGCCTTGCAAACGGGAATAAGCTGGGTACTTCGCTACACCACTGCAGAATATCTAATTACTTTTGACGCCGATGGGCAGCACCGAGTGAGCGACGCCCGCGCGATGGTGGAAAAAGCGGCGGCAGAAAATCTCGGTTTCGTGCTCGGTTCTCGCTTTCTAGAAGGAGAGAGCCAAGCCGGATTCTTAAAAAAGATCGTGCTCACCACCGCCGCAAAAATTACTCGCTGGCGCACCGGCTTAAAGCTCACTGACGCACACAATGGCTTGCGGGTGTTACGCCGTGATGTGGCAACACAGCTCAATCTCACCCAGAGCCGTATGGCACACGCCTCTCAAATAATTACGCAATTGGCAGCTACTAAGCTACCCGGTGCGGAAGTCCCCGTCACCATTGATTACACCGATTATTCCCGCGCCAAGGGGCAAAGCCTACTCAATGGGATTAATATTCTTACCGATATGACTCTTGGCAATATAAAGTAGCTAGAATCCCTAAGGAAGGTATACAAATTGATAATAAAAATTATACTTATAACCTCCGTATTGATAGCAGCTTTCTTTCTAGTGCGCTCCACCGGCAATACTAAAAACGTGGCACTGCGCCGGCTCCTGCTACTTATATTCGTAATACTCGCAATTTTTTCCATACTCTTTCCCCGCATCACCACGCTAGTGGCAAATGCAATAGGTATCGGGCGCGGCACTGATTTATTGCTCTATCTGCTGATAATTGCCTTCCTCTCCTATTCGGTAGTGATGTTTCGGCGCCTAAATATCTTAGAAAATCGCATTGTGAAGCTTTCTCGCCAGCTCACGATTGCCATATCTGATCCGGCAAAGCTGAGCGACCCCGAAAATCCCGATTCGTCTACCCCTTAACCCCTTAACCCC
>NZ_CAMXYE010000043.1 GCF_947253055.1 uncultured Arcanobacterium sp.
CACCAATTATTTTTTAAGTGGCGAATACAAGTGGAATGCGGGAATGTTTATCGCGCGGACATCTGTACTGTTGGCTGCGCTGCAGCGTTTTCAACCAGAATTAGCGGCCGGCCTAAATGATCTCGCTGCGGCCTGGGATACTCCCAATCGCGCGGCTGCTATCGCCGATATCTGGGAAAAATTACCGAAAATAGCTATCGATCACGCAATCGCCGAGCCGCTAGCTAAAGAGGGTGGGGTAGCTACGGTGCCAGTAGAAATGGGCTGGTCAGACGTAGGTGATTACAAATCTTTGGCGGAAATTTTAGAGAAAAAAGCTGCAGCTGCGGCGCCGGGTGATCCGCTGCAATTGCCGCGGGATGCAAAAGCTCTGGTGCATACGTTAGCGGCTCCAGATGCGCTAATCTACAGTGCGGAAAAGCCCGTCGTCGTTTTGGGAATAGAAAAAGCGGTAGTGGTGGAATGTGCCGATGTACTTTTTGTGACCACCCAAGAGCAGGCACAGCGGGTAAAAGAGGTAGTGGATAATCTACCAGCTGCCTTAGAAAATTTACGTTAAAGAAAGCTACGGGAGTAGTTTTTGGTATTTGTTGGGTTTTACTATTCACAATCGATATTCTGAGAGTGTGAAGAAAGTAGAAAGACAGAATAAGAAATATCATAAAGGCCCCGTATTTTTTCGGGGTTCCCAGATTCCTACTGAAACCACGGATGCGAATTTACTGCGCCCCCGGCAAGATACAGAATTTGTGCACTCAGATAATTGGCGAGTACTGCGCATTCAAGCAGAATTTGTAGAAGGCTTTGATGCTCTGGCCAACCTCGGTCCGGCGGTATCTATTTTCGGTTCAGCCCGGGCTGCGCGTGGTAGCGAATTTTATGAACTGGCCGAAAAAATAGCTGCGCGGCTGGTGGAGTTAGACTATGCAGTAATTACGGGTGCCGGCCCGGGAATCATGGAGGCAGCTAATAAAGGAGCTGCGCAGGCGGGTGGCGTATCAGTCGGTCTGGGAATTGAATTGCCTTTTGAGCAGTCAATGAACGAGTACGTAAATCTTGGAATTAATTTCCGCTATTTTTTTGTGCGCAAGTTGATGTTCGTCAAATATGCTTTAGGATTCATCGTAATGCCGGGAGGTATCGGAACTCTAGATGAACTTTTTGAAGCATTCACTCTCGTGCAGACGCATAAGATATCTTCATTTCCGGTAATTCTAGTGGGGAGAGAATATTGGGCTGGTTTAGACCAGTGGATTGAGAAGCGCCTTTTAGCTGAGGGAATGATAAATGAGAGCGATATGGAGTTATTTACGGTTGTAGATACCTGTGAAGAAGTGATAGCTGCTTTGCAAAAAGGTATCCATCGCTTAGCTGACGAAAAAAGAGCAGAAAAAACCTCTCGGTAGCCGCCAGAAAAAATTTACTTCTCGCTTTTCCGTTATTTCGCGTAGAATAGAGAGTAATGCGAGCAATCGCGGGAAGGAGAGAACTAATGGCGGCAATGAAACCGCGTACCGGAGATGGCCCCTTAGAGGCGGAGCGTGATATACGCGGTACTACTTTGCGTATTCCTCTCGAAGGCGGTGGACGCATGGTATTGGAGTTTGGAGAAGAAGAAATAGCTGAGCTCTATGAAGTGCTAGGGAAAATCGTCAACCTCTAGCAGATTAACGCAACTTGCACCGCTAATTAACGCAACTTGCACTGCTGGCGATTCAGCTATTTTCAATTAGGGGTAATTAGAGGCTAGCAGCAGTGAGTAGGGGCTAGCGGTAGTGATTATTTGGGGCTAGTTTTTAGCGTTTTACAGCTACGAGCAGTCCATCTCCTAAAGGAATCAGAGATGAATGCAATGCTTCGGATTCCAGAATTTCTAGACCTAAGTTACGCAGACTTACCGTAGCCTCATCGCGGCGGGCCGGGTTAGCTACTCTATCGCCATTTAGAGCGTGGGCTACAAGAAGAATTCCACCCGGCCGCAACATACGTACCGCCTCTTGGGTATCTCCCGCCGCTTCTAAAGGATCTCCGTCAATAAGCACTAAATCATAAGCGGCATCGGCAAGCCGAGGAAGTAAATCGGCACTGCGCCCGTTGATTAGGCGGTACCTGGAAGTGCGCAAGCCGAGTTGAGAAAAATGCCGGCGGGCATAGTTTTGTGCTTCTGCTTCAATATCGATAGTGGTAATAGCTGCTTGAGGAGAAGCTCCCAGCATATAGAGAGCACTTACACCGGTGCCGGTACCTACTTCGGCAATACTGTGAATATGAGGTAGGGAAGCTAATAGCGCGAGAAATCTTCCGGTAGCCGGAGAGAGAGAAATAATTCCCAACTCTTCCGCTTCTGCGCGAGCCTGAGCAATCAATTCTGGCTCATTACTCTGCTCTTCTGCATAAGCCCACGAAGCGGCTTTATTTTGCCCCATCAACAAATCCTCTCTGCTCTGTGCTCTCTATTTTAGCTTGGAATAGACTAAAGTGGAGAAATTCCGAGGGAAAGTCCGGCTAAACCGTGGGCGCGCTTACCGAGCTGCTCTGCCACTTCTCGCAGAGCTTGCTGGGCAGGGCTGGATCCTTCTTGTATTACAATTGGCACTCCAGCGTCTCCGCCTTCCCGCAGCGCCTGTTCCAGAGGAATTTCTGCCAATAAAGGCACCTTGTATTCTAAAATACTACTCAGCTGCTCTGCCACTTCTTTGCCGCCGCCACTGCCAAAAATAGGCATGCGGGTATTATCTGGCAGCTCTAGATAAGACATATTTTCCACTATGCCGACTACTCGCTGCTGCGTCTGCTTCGCCATTATTCCAGCTCGCTCCGCTACTTCCACGGCAGCAGTTTGGGGAGTAGTGACGACTATAATCTCTGATTTCGGGATAAGCTGTGCGATCGATATAGGAACATCGCCAGTCCCCGGCGGTAAATCGATAAAGAGCACGTCTAAATCGCCCCAGTGCACATCAGCAAAAAACTGCTCTAAAGCGCGATGGAGAATAGGGCCACGCCAAATGACGGGAGTATTTTCTTCCAAGAACATGCCGATAGAAATTACTTTTACCCCATGCGCTACGGGAGGAATGAGCATTCCTTCGAGTACTTGCGGGGGAGTAGTTACCCCCATCATTTGGGGAATAGAAAATCCATAGATATCAGCGTCTACAATCCCTACTTTTTTCCCGTTTTTCGCCATCGCTGCTGCAAGATTAACCGTGACGGAAGATTTCCCCACTCCGCCTTTTCCAGAGGAAATAGCGTATACGCGCGTCAAATTTTCTTTCTGAGTAAAGGGGATCACTTTCGGCGCCACGCCTCCGCGCAGTTTCTTGCGCAAATCCGCTTTTTGCTCTGCACTCATCTCCGTTAAAAGCACTTCGACTTGGGAGATCCCGGGCAGAGCAGAAATTTTTTCTTTTACTTCGCTACTTATCTGATCTTTTAAAGGGCAGCCGGCGGTGGTGAGCCGAATTTCTATTTTCGCCACCCCCGCGGGGCTAATATCGATATCTCCCACCATATTGATTTCTGTAATAGGGCGGTGAATTTCCGGATCTACTACGGTGGCGAGAGCCGCGGTTACTTCTTCTACAGTCGGTAAGCTCATACATTTATCCTAACTGGGCTAATATAGGGGCGATATTAAGAAAGTCACTTGGAGAGAAAATACTAACCATGCAGTTCCGCTTCTAATTTGGCGATACGAGCTTCCAATTCGGCAATGCGTTTATTCTTATCACTTAAAGTGCGCGGTGGAATCTCTGATTTCTTAATATCTTCTACTACATCGCGTAGCTCGCCGCGAATAAAATCGCGCGTAGCTACTTCCGAAATCGCAATCCGGAAAGCGGCAATTTCGCGCGCTAAGTATTCGGTATCTTCCAAATTCTGGGCTGCTACCTGCCGGTCTCTTTGGGCGTTTACCCGGTCGCGGTCATCTTGGCGGTTTTGCGCCAAAAGAATCAAGGGTGCGGAATAGGAAGCCTGCAAGGAAAGCATTAACGTCAAAGCAGTAAAACCAATTTCCACACTGTCGAAACGCCAGGCTTCCGGGGCAAGAGTATTCCACCCAATCCACAGGGTGACGAATATCGTCAAATAAACCAAGAATTGGGGGGTGCCAGTAAAACGGGCAATGCGCTCTGCCGCCACACCAGTGGTGTTGCTATCCCAACGGGAGCGGTTAGCTCGAATTTTGCGCGCATTCTTATCTAGTGGCTGATCAAAATTTTCGGCCATTTCTCACCCCTCCTGCAAAGTTTCGTGTTTTACTGCTTTAGTGTGCAGCATTCCGTGGCGTTCATCTATTGCTGCATCCAGCACATCTTCGTCGTATTCGCGCCAATCGGCTGGCAATAGGTGGTCGAGGACGTCGTCTACTGATACTGCGCCGAGGAGAATACCTTCATAAGTTACGGGAATAGCTGTCAGATTGTAAGTAGCTAATAAGCGGGTCACTGTACCGATACCATCATCATGGGAGACTGGTTCGATATCAGTATCTAAAATCTCTCCCAGCATTGTGCCAGGTGGTTTCCGGAGTGCGCGCTGCAGATGCACTACGCCGAGGAATCTACCGGTCGGCGTTTCGAGAGGTGGGCGGCAGACGAACACCATTGTTGCCAGTGCCGGGGGTACATCGGCACGCCGCGAATGAGCGAGCGCAGTAGCTACAGTGGCATCTGGCGGCAGTACGATTGGTTCAGTGGTCATCAAGCCGCCGGCAGTTCTTTCTCCATAGGACATCAATCGGCGCACGTCGGCTGCGTCATCTGGTTGCATCCGGCTGAGTAAAATTTCGGCTTGGGCACTAGGCAGGCTGGCCATTAAGTCGGCTGCGTCATCTGGTTGCATCTCTTCGAGCACATCGGCGGCACGCTCGATATCTAAGCCTGCTACGATGATTTCTCGATCTTCTTCGCCCATTTCTTCGAGCACATCGGCGAGGCGAGCATCGCGGAGCTGGCTGGCTACGGAGACCATCCGGTGATGGGGAAGTTCCCGCAGTACGTCGGCCACATCTGGAGCTTTTAATCCTTCGAGTTGGGAAATTAAAGCACTCGCTTTTTGATTTTCAATTTTGGAGGCTAAGCCAGTCACTTCTGAAATAGGGGTAATGATTTTATTTCCGGCATCTTTCCCGCCTTTTGCCATGCGCACATAGAGGTAGGTGAGGCGCCATTCGTTCACGCGGGTGCTCTCCATTGCCACATCTTCGACAAAAGCTTTTCCGCTTCCATCTTTAAAATCAACTTGGTGATCGAGAATTTCTCCCACCACTAAAGTTTCGGTAGAGCGCTGCGAAAAACGGCGTAAATTTATTAGCCCATTGGATATTACTTGTCCATTTTCGATAGAGATAATGCGGGTAAGCGGCATGAATACGCGCCGTTTTCCGGCTACCTCTACTACCAGACCCACCACTAAAGGAGCAGAGAGGAGACGGAAAAGTACCACTACATCCATCACTTTTCCTACCCGGTCTCCGATAGGGTCAAATACGCTAGTGCCTGCTAGCCTGCCAATATAAATGCGGGTCGGGCGCTCTTCTTTACTCATCTTCCGGCCTTTCCTCTGGGCAGTTATCCTGTATTTCTGCTATCCAATTTTCCACTGCGGTGGCACTGCGCGGTATAAATTCCGAGAGCCGGCGGACTCCGGATTCTGTCACTAGAATATCATCTTCTATGCGCACGCCAATTCCGCGGAACTCCGGAGGGACTTTCAAATCATCTGCGCGAAAATACAGACCGGGCTCAATAGTGAAAATCATGCCTGGCGCAAGTAGCGCTTCTTGATACATTTCTCGGCGCGCTTGGGCGCAATCGTGCACGTCGATTCCTAAATGGTGGGAAGTGCCGTGAGGCATCCACCGCCGGTAGTACTGCTGCTTGCGCGCAAACTCTCCAGCTTCTCCGTCCGGAATAATTCCCCAATCTTGCAGATGCGCAACTATTACCTCCATAGCGGCACTGTGCACATCGCGGAAGCGCACCCCCGGCTCGCCGGCGCGCCCAAAAGCTGTATCTGCCGCCGCTAGTACCGCATTGTAAATTTTCTTTTGTATAGGGGTAAAAGAACCGCTGACGGGGAGAGTACGAGTGATATCTGCTGTATAGAGGGAATCTATCTCTATCCCTGCATCAATAAGAATTAAATCTCCTTCCCGTACCGGGCCGTCATTACGAATCCAGTGCAAAGTATTGGCGTGGTTGCCGCTGGCCGCAATAGTTTCATATCCCAGCCCATTTCCTTCTTCGCGGGCCCGAGCGCTGAAGGCTCCTTCTACTACTCTCTCTCCGCGTACATGCTGGCGCGCGCGCGGCAATTCTTGAATTATTTCCCGAAATCCGCGCGCTGTAGCCGCTATAGCTGCCTCCATCTGGGCAATTTCCCAAGCATCTTTTCGTAAGCGCAATTCGGAGGCGGCTTCTTCCAGCTGGAAATCTTTTTCCGTGCTTTCTGCTTCTTCTACTGCCGGTAGAAAACGCGAGCGCAATTTTGCCACTTTTTGCTCCCAGTTTTTATCTACCCGGCGAATAATACGCAAGTTTTTTACTTCTTTGCCGAGATCTTTTTCTAAATCCGCTTCTAGTTCGGTAATATTTTTAACTTCCAAGCCGGTGAGCGTGCTCATTTCTGCTCTAGAAAGCCGCGCTCCTACCCAAAATTCTCCATACTGTGGATCGTTATAGAATTCGGCATCGCTGCGCGCAGTGCGTGGATGAAAATAGAGGACGGCGCGATGGGTGGCAGTGCTGGCGCTGCTGTTAGCGTTTCCACCGGTGTCGCTGGCGCTGGCGCTGGCGCTAGTTTCTTCTTGTGGGTGCAGCACTAATACCGCATTAGGCTCTTGTTCGGCGCCTAGACCCGTTAAATGGGCAAAAGCGGAGTGGGCGCGGAAGCGGTAATCGGTGTCGTTAGAGCGTACTTTATAAATACCCGCGGGAAATACGAGCCGTTCTTTCGGAAATAGCTCTCCGAGCTTTGCGCGGCGAGCGGGAGTGTAATCTGCTACCTCTGCTCGAGCTGGCCCCGCGGGTCTTTCTCCCCAATCTTCCCCAATAAATTTTTGGAAAGCACTATTTTCCGGGCTGTGGGTCCGGGCCCGGGCTCTTTTCTCGATTTCGGCGGTTATTTTTTCTACATCCCTCATATAGGCAATTATTCCACGTATCCTTTATATATGCTTATTGATTTACATGCGCATACGAACTGCTCAGATGGTACCGATACGCCGCAGCAGCTCCTATACTCTGCCCAAAAAGCGGGCTTAACAGTAGTGGGAATCACTGATCATGACACTATCGCCGGTTGGCAAGAAGCCGCTGCGCAGGTAAATAGCAGCGGAGTGAGTTTAGTGCGAGGAATGGAGATCAGTACCCGCTGGGAAAATATAAGTGTGCATCTGCTCGGGTTCCTTTTTAATCCAGATTTTCCGGAATTGAGGCTACATCAAGAAAAATTGCGCACTGCTCGCCAAGAGCGTACCCAAAAAATGGTGGAAAAAATTGCGCTTGACTATCCAATCACCTGGGAAGAAGTCGTGGAAGAGGGAGAGTCTAGCCGTTCCCTAGGGCGGCCACATATTGCCGACGTCTTAGTAAAAAAAGGCTACGTGCCTGATCGTAGTGCTGCATTTGCCACGATTTTGCATCCGAGTGGTAAATATTATTTACCCCAGTATGCTCCTAGTACGTTAGAAGCTATCGAATGGGTAGTGAAAGCAGGCGGGAAAGCGGTGTTGGCGCATCCCCGTGCTCCGAAACGTGGTCAAATGATTTCTGACGCCGCTTTCTTCGTATTTAGAGACGCCGGGCTATTCGGAGTAGAAGTGGCGCATCGTGACAATTTACCTGAATTGCGTGATTCTTTGGCGAAGTTGGTAGCGGAGCTAGGCTTAGCCGCTTTAGGAGCTAGTGATTATCACGGGCGGGGGAAGCCGAACCGATTAGGAGAAAACTGCACTAGCCCAGAAGTATTTTCTGCTCTCTGCTCCGATACTTACTTACCGGTGTTGCAGCCAGAAATGAAGTAGCTACTTATTTACGAATCCGCTTCCGCTTCCGCGGCGAAGATGCTTTCGCCGCTGCGCTATTTTTATCTCTTTTACTTCCGCGGGCAGCTTTGTGGGCGCGGCGCCGGGATGTTTTTTCACTAGAGCGGCGGCGTGAACCACTAACTCGCGCAGGATGCCGCCGTTTGCTCCGGATACCAGTTTCCCCTAAATCCTCAATTTCCTCTGCCGCTAACCCAGCGCGGAGCTGTTTATCGCGCGGTAGTTTTCCAGTCACCTCCGCCGGAATATCTAAATCAGTGTAAAGATGCTCCGAGGTGTGGTAGGTCTCCACGGGCGTAGGGAAATTTAATTTCAAAGTATTGTTAATTACTGCCCAGCGGGTTAAATCTTCCCAATCCACGAAAGTGATTGCGGTGCCTTTATTGCCGGCTCGGCCAGTGCGCCCAATCCGATGTAAATAAATCTTGGCATCTTCCGGGCACTGATAGTTGATGACGTGGGTGACGTCGTCTACATCAATTCCTCGCGCTGCCACATCGGTGGCCACTAATACATCTATCTTTCCTTTTCGGAAAGCACGCATCGCCTGTTCGCGCGCTCCTTGCCCCAAATCTCCATGGAGGGCACCGGTGGCGAAACCGCGTTTTTCTAAATCCGCTGCCAGCTGAGAAGCCGTACGTTTAGTCCTCGTGAAGATAATGGTCAATCCGCGCGCGCGAGCTTGGAGAATTCGCGCCACCACTTCTATTTTATTCAAGGAGTGGCACCGATAGATTACTTGCTGCACACTCTTCACCGTGGTGGAATCATCGCGCGGATCCTGTGCGCGAATATGCGTCGGTTTGCTCATATAACGCCGGGCCATGGCGATTACCGGGCCCGGCATAGTGGCCGAAAAGAGCATAGTATGCCGATTAGGCGGAGTAGCAGCCAGAAGCGTCTCTACGTCTTCTAAGAATCCCAAATCAAGCATTTCATCGGCTTCGTCTAGCACCACAGTTTTTACATTCTGTAAGCGCAGAGTGTGCTGCTTTAGTAAATCAATCAGCCGCCCCGGAGTGCCCACCACTATTTCTGCTCCCGCTTTCAGAGCTTCTACCTGCGGTTCATAAGCTTTTCCGCCGTAAATCTCTACTATCCGTACGCAGCGTTTTGCGGCTGCATCGCGTAAATCATCGGCTACTTGTTTGGCCAGCTCTCGGGTCGGGAGTATCACTATTCCTTGGGGATCTCCCGGATTTTCTAAATCCTCCCAGCCGGCTTCGCCTTCTCCTATTACGTTTTCCAACATCGGCAAGCCAAAACCGAGAGTTTTCCCCGTCCCCGTCTTCGCTTGGCCGATAATATCGGATCGCTTCAAGGCAATAGGTAAAGTAAGAGCTTGAATAGGGAAGGGGTGGACGATTCCTTTTTCCGCCAAAGCTTCTACCATTGGCTGTGAAATATGGAAATCTGCAAAACTTTTTTTATCTAGCTGCATTTCTTCGCCAGTGCCGCTAATATCAGCAGCCGTTTGTGGCTCTTGTGGGACGGCGGAGTGAGAAGTATCAACAATTCCGGATATTTGCGTCATTACTATAAATAAACTTTCTTTTTAAATAAAGCCAAACCCTACCCGCCGTTGCTCTTCTTTCAGAATTTTCACATAGCTAAGTGAAGAGGCCGGTATTAGAAGCTGGCTGCCATCTTTCCCAGGTAATTTCAGTAGTTTTTGTTCGTCTAAAGCTTCGGTGATGGCGGAAGTAAGTTCTTCTGCATTCATATCTACATCCAGGGTAAGCGTCACATCTGAATGGTATACCCCTACGCTAATATCCATAGCAACCTCGCTTTTCCGCGGCTCTGCCCGCCTGAGATTTATATTTCTTTCTTTGATTATTCGTACTTAAGTCTAGCGCGCAGGGCGGGGAAGCGGAATTTGAGGAGAGCGGGCTCTCTTTTCTAATTTTGCTTATTCTGTTCTAATGTTGCTTATTCTGTTTCATTTCTTTTGAAAATAATGTATTTCAGCTTTATTTTGTTTTTCTGCCGCTATTTTCAAAATTTGGGCAAGCGAAGATTCTCCGGAGGCAAAAAATTTTTCGGAGGGCTCAGCTATTCTTAAAAGTAGAAATTCAACGCCGAGCGGATAGAGGGAAAATTGGTGCAATTAGATTCAACGCAACAAGCGGTATTAGAAGCATGTCTCCCCAATTGTGCTTTATCAGTACTGGGTGCGCCTGGTAGCGGCAAGAGTACCCTACTGGCAGCTTGTGTAGAGCAAATTGCGCGTAAATATCCGAGGGCGCGAATTGCCGTGCTAAATGCGGATAGAAAAGCAGCCGGTGATTTGCGTAATTCTCTATCGCGCACGCTCGGGGGGCTTCCCGATAATATTTCGGTGCAATCGGTTGCCGCTTTTGCTTTCACTATTCTTTCTACTTTTGCTCAAGCAGTAGGAAGAGAAGAGCCGCAGTTACTTTCTGGCGCAGAGCAGGATTTAATCCTAAAAGAAATTTTTACCTTGGCAGGCGGAGCAGATAATGCGGAGGCAATTTTTTCTTTTCCTGGTTTAGAAAAGTTTAGTGACGAAGCGCAGGAATTACCGGATTTTCGTTCTGAATTTCGTGATTTATTAATGCGCGCAGCGGAATTGAATTTAACTCCGGCAGATTTGGCGCAATTAGGGGAGAAGTACCACAACCCAATTTGGGGTATTGGTAGTGAAATAATGGCTGCTTATGAAAAATCTTTAGCGGCGGCGGCTGGAGTGAAATCAGCTAATCCAGACCGGATAGATCATGCGCGGCTAGTGAGCAGTGCCGCAGGAATACTTAAGCAATGGACTGAGGCTTTCGCGGCCGCAGAATTAAAAGCTTTAGATATGAAAAAACCCCGTTGGGATTGGGTGTTTATAGATGATTTACAAAATGCCTCACTCTCACTACTCACACTTCTAAAGCAGCTGCAAGCGGATGGTTCCGCAATAGTAGCATTCGGAAATCCCGATCAAGGTGTGCAAGGGTTTCGAGGTGGAGTAGCTCGATTTTCAGATTTACTTACCCGCCCCAAAAAATCTGGCGGCTTAGAAGCACAGCGTTTTTATTTAGAGTTCGGCTATCGAGGTGGAAAAGAGCTGCAGCGATTGCTTGCAAAAATTTCTTCTGGAATCCACACTGCGGGCGGCGGTAAACAGCGTAAATATCAATTAGCTGCGGAGGCTGCAGAGCTGGATGACGCAGTAGAATTTCGCAGTTTCCCGAATGAAATTGAAGAAATTAATTATATCTCTCAGCATTTCCGCAGGTTACATCTGCGTGAAGGAGTGCCTTATAAGCAAATGGCAGTAATCACCAGATCGCAAAATGATCTAGTGCGTTTACGGCAATCTTTAATGCGTTTAGGGGTTCCGGTGGCGGCTTTGCCAGCTACACAGCCTTTGAAAGATTATGCGGTGGTAGAATCCTTGCTCGTCCTTTGCCAAATTGCACTTCCGGAACTAGCTGATTTAGAGTTGCGGGAAAAAATTACGCCGCAGCTAGTGCAAGAGTTATTGACGGGAAAGTTTTTAACTATTAATCCGGGGCGTATGCGCCTAGCAATTGAGGAGTTGCGGGGTTGGGAAATAGCGCAGGGTGGAAATCGCAATAGCGATGAGTTAATTTGTTTGCTGTCTACGGATCCGCAAGATCCGATATTGGCGAAAGTTCCGGAATTCGCACAGGCAGTGCAATTGGTAATTGCCGTACGGGAGGTAGCCCGTGCAAATCCAGAAGATGCACTGTGGAAAATCTGGGAAGAAATAGGAGTAGCGAAAACTTGGCAGAAAATTGCGCTCTCAAAAGGAACGGCAGCTGAAGTTGCAAATATGGATTTAGATGTGATGATTCAGCTTTTCCGCGTAGCGCAGCGCTTATATGAGCGGGATCCGGAAAATTCTAATCTGTATACGCTACTAGAGTATTTACTCACGCAAGACGTGCCAGAAGATAGCATCGCGCGCACGGGTCAAGGAGGAGATGAGGTTACTCTGACTACTCCTTCTGCTAGCAGCGGGAGATCTTGGCAGCAGGTGGTGTTGTATGGAGTAGATGAGGGTAAATGGCCGGATACGCGTCTTCGAAATCCGCTTACGAAAGTGCCAGAGCTCTGTACCGTCACTCTGGCTG
>NZ_CAMXYE010000044.1 GCF_947253055.1 uncultured Arcanobacterium sp.
ATTGCAGCTGGCTGTACTCGGCCATTGGTATGGCCGGTAGAGGTGGCTCCGGATGTGCACGGCGATAGCGGGCTAGATGGGGTAGTACTGCCCGAGCCAGCTCCGCTTGTAAATAAGCACGCAGTAGATTTGATTATCGACACCATAATGGCGCATGAGCCCGGGGAAATCACTTTAGTACCGACGGGGCCTTTGACTAATATCGCAATGGCCGTGCGGAAAGAGCCGGCAATCGTTGAGCGAGTAAAAGAAGTAGTTTTGATGGGCGGCGGTTATCATGTGGGTAATTGGTCGCCAGTAGCTGAATTTAATATCAAGGTAGATCCGGAAGCAGCTCATATTGTATTTAATGAGCCGTGGGAAGTGCTGATGGTTGGTTTGGATTTGACCCATCAAGCACTGGCCACCGATGAAATAACGGCAAAGATTCGTGATCTTGGTGGGCCGGTTGCCGATTTCACCCTCGATCTTTTCAAGTTCTTCCGCAAGGCCTATAAGGATGCCCAAGGATTTGAATTCCCGCCGGTACACGATCCTTGTACCGTCGCTTACCTAATCGATCCGAACGTAATGGAAACTGTGCGGGTACCTATAGATGTGGAACTGAAGGGTGATCTCACTGTGGGTATGACGGTGGCAGATTTCCGCGCTCCAGCTGGTCCGGACTGCCATACTCGCGCTGCTACTAAGCTAGATTTTGATATGTTCTGGGATATGGTAATCGATTCCATTGATCGCATCCAGCAGGATTTAGCATAATGAATGCCAATACCAACACTAAAAAACGTTCCATAGTTGGAATAATGGTTGCGTTGCTCGCAGCGTGTTTTGCTTTCCAGCTCAACGCCTCTATGCTTTCGCCGGCTTTGGTGATTATGGAAAAAGAGCTGAACACTAATGCAGCGACGATTGGTTTGACGCAAACCGTATTCTTTACGGCTGCTGCACTCTTTAGCCTATTCTTGCCTCGCTTGGGAGATATGATTGGACGGCGGAAACTGCTGAGTTCTATGTTGGCTTTGACCGCTGTCGGATGTTTAATTTCTGCTTTTGCCGGAGTTACCGGTTCGGTGGCGCTCCTCTTCGTTGGGCGTATTACCCAAGGTGTTGCTGGGCCCACGGTTCCGCTGTGTTTAATTATGCTGCGGGTCGCTGTGCCCGATCCGAAGCGCTACGGCACTCTGATGGGAATCATTGCAGCTGTAAATGGTGGCATTGCAGGTGTCGACGCAATTGCTGGCGGCTGGCTAGCCCAAAACTTTGGTTTCGAGGCCGTATTCTGGACCATGGCGGTAGTTGCAGTTATTGCCGTTGTTTTCGTCCACTTCTTGTGTGATGAATCCACGGTACCTAATCCAGAGCGTATGGATTGGCCGGGCACTATTACCCTAGTGATTGCGGTAGGCTCGCTATTGACGGCAGTTAATGAGATTGCCAAGTTGGCAGATGCGAACTGGATACTAGTAATCGTCCTGGCGCTGGTTTCTGCGGTATTTTTCGTCGCTTTCTGGAATCGGGAGAATAATGCCGCTGCGCCACTGGTCAGCACTAAGTATTTGCGTTCTCGGAGCACTTGGGCATTGTTAATGACCACTACTATGACTATGACGGGAATTTTCGCCATTATGAATGGCATTATTCCATCTATTGCACAAAACGCTGAGTTTGGAGCCGGTATCGGAGCAGATGTCGTTTCGTTCTGGACTTTGACTCCTTATGCTTTAGCCGGTTTGGCAATGGGACCGATTGCTGGCACTTTAGCCGGTAAATATGGGTATCGCCTCGTGCTGCGCATTGGTTTAGTGGGGTCTTTAGCAGCGATTCTAGTTCTGGCACTCTTGATGACTAATATCAACGGCTGGATACTATTTGGAATCTCGCTATTTGCCGGCATCGCCTATGCAGGGACGGTAAATATCGTCTTAAACGGCTTGGGAATTGTGCTCTCCCCAGAAGATAATCCAGGCTACTTGCCGGGATTAAATGCGGGTGCCTTTAACCTAGGTGCGGGGATGTCTTTCGCAATTCTCTATGCGGTGATGACTTCCTTCGGGGGAGCGGCAGGAGGCCATCTTGCTGCGATTATTACCGGCGCTATTCTATTGGGTCTAGCTCTGCTCTCTTCGTTCCTGATTCCAAAACCGGGAGCGAAAGTAGCTGCATAAAAACTCAGAAAGTATAGCGAAAATATCTGCAACAGGGATGTTGGGGCAGGAAAATGGGCGTCACGATTAGAGATATAGCTCAGGAATTGGATATCGATATCTCTACAGTTTCGCGTTGCCTCAACAATTCCCCGCAGGTATCGGAAAAAACGCGTATGAAGGTACTTTCTACTGCTCGTCACCTCGGCTATCGCCGCGATGCGCGCGCCCAAGCTTTACGCACTGGGA
The DNA here is from genome assembly GCF_947253055.1 of uncultured Arcanobacterium sp. Classification (GTDB taxonomy): domain Bacteria; phylum Actinomycetota; class Actinomycetes; order Actinomycetales; family Actinomycetaceae; genus Arcanobacterium_A. The sequence continues at coordinate 2,394 of NZ_CAMXYE010000044.1, forward strand.
AAAGCGGCATAGTCGGGGTGGTGGTAGGAGATATCGTCAATCCATTTTTTGCCCAACTTGCCGATCAAATCGAGAAAAAGGCGCGTGCTCTCGATTTGCGGATTATGATCTGTAATGGCGGGGAAGATCCGTTCAAACAGGAGCAAGCGGTAGCTGCTTTGCTGGAGCAACACGTAGATGGGTTGCTGTTGACTCCCGCTGGTTCACCTACAAGTATCTTGCGTAGCTACGTAGCAGAAATTCCAACGGTGGCGATAGATCGCAGTCTGGATGTTGAAAACGTAGATACAGTTGTTGCAGATGATACTCAAGCCATTACTGAGTTGATGCAGTATCTAAAAAACGGAGACTATACCTCCGCTGTGGTGATTTCAGGTCCGTATACCACTAGCACTGGCCGTATTCGCCAGCGTTTACTGCAGCAGGGATTGGGTGATATTGGGGTAAAAACTCGCACGGTCAATATCGCTTATCAGGAAGAATCGGGCGAAAAAGCCATAGCGGAACTCATACAGGAAAGCATTCCAGATTTAGTGCTCTGCGCTGCGGGAGTGATTACCTTGGGCGTCATTGAAGGCTTGCGTAGCCGGGGAATACGAGTCGGAGTGGACGTAGATATTGTGAGCTTCGATCGCCTCGCTTGGCTCTCGGCTGCCATTCCTACTTTGATTACTATCGATACAAAAATCGCGGAAATGGCTGATTTGGGGATGCAGATCCTTCAACAACGAATAGCGGGGTATACGGGCGCTCCACTTATAAAAACTGTAACTTCTCAACTAGTACTACCGGAAACTAGTACTACCGGAAATAGTTGGTGAGCCGTTTCGGCAGCCAGCGAAGGGAAAAATCATGAATATTGAAGAAACTAAAACTATTGCGCGGGAAGTACTCGCTCTGCTAGGTAATCCTGTAGCGGTAGTTGGGTCAATTAATGCGGATTTAACTGTAGAAACTGCGCGCTTGCCGCGCCCGGGAGAGACCGTCCCCGGAGGCCCGCTGGCGACTCTGCCGGGCGGAAAATCGGCTAATCAAGCGGTGACTTGTGCCCTGCTCGGCGCAAAAACTAGTTTTATTGGAGTGCTCGGAAGAGATGCACACGGTGATTTACTCTATCAATCTTTGCGTAATGCCGGAGTGGATCTTTCGGGAACTGCGCGCGTAGACCATCCTACGGGTTCGACACTTATTACCGTAGATGCGCAAGGGGAAAATACCATCGTTTACTCGGCTGGAGCTAATGCTGCTTTGACGGGGGAGCAGGTGAGTGCGCAAGCAGAGGTGATTCAGAGTGCACGGGTACTAGGGCTGTGCTTAGAATCTCCGCTCGAGGCGGTGCAGGCGGCGGCACGTACCGCACATGCGGCAGGTGTAGAGGTGGTACTGAATTATTCGCCAATCACGACCGTTTCGGAGTCTTTATTAAAACTGGTCGATGTACTGATTGTAAATGAGCATGAATTGGCAGTTTTAACGGGTGGCCCAATCAATCCCGCCAACCACGAAGAATTGCAGGCCGCATTGGAAGGCCTCGGCTTTGAGCGTGCAGTTTTGACGCTCGGAGCGGAGGGGGCTTTAGTGCTGGAAAATGGTGCTTTTGTGGCCATTCCAGCTTTCCCCATAACTGCCGTGGATACTACCGGCTCGGGAGATGCTTTTATGGGTTCTCTTTTAGCCGCCCTCGCAGCGGGTGAATCTCTCACGCGCGGAGCGTGCCTTGCTAGTGGAGTAGCGGCTTTAGCTGCCACTCGCATGGGGGCGCAGGCCTCTTATCAGCCTGCAGCAGTAGTCGCGGATTTCTTAAATAAACGGAGCTGCTAGTTTCTCTGTACTCTAGATTCCTCCGCTATTCTTGCGGTGATTTCTTTTTTACTGGGAAGTCCTGCTAGCAGAATAATTCCCGCGAGGGAAAGCAGAGTGTAGAACCAGAAGAGACGGACGAATCCTTCATTTAGCCCAAGCTGGAATGCTGATTCTATCTGCGCGCGATTATTCTCGATATCTGCCAGATATTGAGAATGGGCAGCTGCAAAAGTCGATGGAATCGACCCCATTTTTTCCTGCATCTGCATTTCCTGTTTCGTAAATATATAATCAGCCAATTCTTTAGAGCGATCTACCACGTTGGTCACATCGGCTGTCTTGATTTTGTGCTGTAAAGATTCTGGTAAATCGCTCATTTCGAAGCTGGAAGGCATCGCTCCCGCCATTTTCTTTTCGGAATTTTCCGCTATTTTCCCTGAATTTTCTGCAGGCAGAGAATCTGCCGCCAGCGGAGAGCTAGTGGAATCGGTAGGCGTAGCGGAGCTAGATACTGCGGCGGCGGGTGGCATCGGCATCTCCGGGAGAGCAGCCATTACTTTTCCGGAAAGTCCGCCTAGAGCGGTGGCCAATAACCCAACTAGAATTGCAGGAGCGAGCGTGATTCCGAGCGAGCGAATTAGTGAGAGGGTAGCTTGCCCCGAATTGGCGTCAGTTTCCGGCACTAGATGTAGTACTAAGTAGGTGAGCGGAGCTCCCATGAGGAATCCTAATCCGAGACCCATTACAAAAATAGAGATAGAAGTAGATAGAAGACCAGGATAAGGGCTTGCCCAGAAAATTAACAGGAAGCCAGCGGCGGCGGCGATAGCGGTGCCTAATCCCAAAATTAAGCGCGGACCGAAGCGGTCGGTGAGACGCCCGCTGATAGGCGCTCCTATTGCAGAAGCAACGCCGATAATTATGGTCGGGTAACCACCGGCTCCAGCAGGTAAACGGAGAGAATTTTCGGCAAACTGTGGAATAAACATCACCGTCATCATTAAGATGCCGGAGAGGGCTCCGAAAAGCAAGGTGGTCGTCATATTTATGGTGGCGAAGTACTTAAAGTTAATAATGGGATCTTCGGCGCGATTTTCGGTAATCCAAAATGCTGGTATTAATATTAAAAATATTAGGAAACCGATCCAGACGTTTTTATCTTGTACAGAGGTAGCTATTTGCGTGAAATCCAGATTTTGGAAAGCCCAGAGCAGTGCAGTAATCATTATGACGAGGAAGAATATCCCCGGGAGATCCAGTTTGCGAGCCGAGTTTTCCAGTTTTTGGGGGAGTGCCCAAATTCCCAGCACCACCACGAGAAGTGCAATAGGTACATTGATGTAGAAAATCCACTGCCAATTTGCTTGCCCGGCAATATCTAAAATTAACGAACCAGCGGAGGCGCCAAAGACCGAAGCTACTCCATAGATCATTCCTACTAGTCCGAGTGCCATGCCGCGTTTAGCGGGTGGTACGGTGGTGCCGACGGCTGCAGTGGCCACCGGAACCATTCCGCCCCCGCCGATTGCTTGAATGGCGCGGGAAGTGAGTAGCAAGGGAAGAGAAGAAAAATCTTGGGCGAGCCCGCAGCCGAGTGAGCCGATTCCAAATAGGCCAATCGCCAATACATATACTGGTTTCCGCCCAATAATATCGGCAATTTTTCCAATAACCGGAATAGCGGCGGCATAGGCCAGAGTGTAGATAGTGAATATCCACACCCCCACTTTGTCATCTACTCCGAGGCCGTTTTGAATTACCGTCCGAGCCGGGTTCACTATCCCCATATCGAGTGCACCCATTCCGATGCCGGCAAGATAGAGCGCTAGTACTAAACCCCAGTGTTTCGGGGCAGTAAAATTTTCTGTATTCATGATTTTCTAATTTCTATAGTGCGATAAAAATTAATTTTTGAAATGAATTAGTCTTCGAAATGATAAGTGCGGGTAAGAGATCCCATAAACTCCTGCAACATGCTAGAGAAAGTAGCTAATTCTTCACTGGATCTCTCTGCGAATAATCCCTTTAGACCTTCTTGCATCGGAGCAGTAAAATCGTGGCCGATTTTTCCACCACTTTCAGAGATGCGCAGCACTGTTTTGCGCCGGTCTTTCGAATCGGTTTCGCGGTATATGTAGCCGGATTCTACGAGTCTTTCAGTGAGATAAGTGACGGCGGCTCTCGTTAAATGTAATTGCTCGGCGAGTTCCGAAGGAGAGAGCGGGCGGTTAAGGAGTTCTGCTTGCCAAATTTGCAGCAGTGCTTCGCCGTCTTTACTGTGCATCCCCAGATTTGCCGCATAATGGTTGATTAAATCGTGCGAGGTGAAAATGAGACGGTGTAACTCAAAGATGAGTTGGTTTAGTTCCGCAGAGTGGGCGGAATTAGCTGTGATATCCTTATCCATGTAGTTAATTATATTAATAGTTAAGTTACTTAATCAAGTGAGGGTGTGCTTCTACGCCGACTTTTCGGCTATATTCTGCGGGTATTCTTTTTTAGAATACCCTTGCCATAAGTAATATGTATTAGAATTCACATTTTTCTTTCGTTATGGTGAAAGTGATGCATTAAAGAAGATGCAGCGGCTCAGAAAATTTTTGAGCAGTATCTTAATGGCGAGAGGATGGCTGGAAAATGGCCGAGTTTTACGATCGTTATGTTAAAGATGCATGGCGAGAGCCTGACTTTGATATATATAAGAAATTTTCCTTAGTTGGAAAAGTAGGTATGGTTACGGGCGGCGGTGGCGGCATCGGACGCAACACTGCAGCTGCTTGGGCAGCGGCTGGTGCGGATGTGGCCCTAGTAGATATTCCTGCTGCCCGGGAGCATATAGATGAATTAGCTGCCGAGCTGGCAAAGAAATTTTCGGTGCGGGTAGAGCCTTTCTACTGTGACGTCTCCCAGCCAGAACAAGTAGAAAAACTGCGGGCAGATTTAGTGGAAAAGATGGGCACCATAGATATTGCCCATATCAATGCCGGAATCTGCATGATGGGTGACGATGTTGATGCCTCGTTAGAGGTTTGGAACAAAACCGTCGCGGTGAATCTGACGGGTGCACATCTTACCGGGCAAATGGCGCAGCAGATAATGCGCGAGCACGGGCACGGCGGATCCATTATTTTCACTTCTTCACTTTCGGGTTACAACGCTAACTTCATTGGCGGCGGACCTTCTCCTGTATACACCTATGGCGCTACTAAAGCAGCTATTTCGCAGCTAGCGCGGTACATGGGTGCTGCTTTAGCTCCCTACAATATCCGGGTAAACACCATCGCTCCCGGTTATGTGTGGTCGGGAATTCATGAAGGAGTAATGACCGAGCAAGGGCATGATATGTGTCTAGAAGTAGTGCCGATGAAACGTTTCGGGCTTACCGGCGATTTACAAGGTACCTTACTTTTCTTGGCCAGTGATGCCTCATCGTATATCACCGGAATAAATATTCCGATCGATGGCGGATATTCAATTTATTAAAAAGGAGTACAGATGTCTGTAGTTAAAATCGACAGCGTCCCGGAATTGGTAGAGAAAGCTGGCGAGATTCGCCGTAAGCTCGCTCTCGGTACCCGGCGTATTGGAAATGTGCATATCGGCGGACCACTTTCCGCCACGGATGTAGCAGTAGCTCTCTACTACAAATATTTGGAGTTTGATCCGGATAATCTAGACGATCCAGAGCGGAACCGCTTTATTCTGAGTAAAGGCCACAACGGGATTTTACTCTTCACCATTTTCTGCGATATGGGAATGTATGAGTGGGATCTACTTTTAGATACCTACAATACGATTGGTCACCCCTTCGGTGCCCACCCCAACCACAATACGGTGCGGGGAATTGAAGTATCCACTGGTTCGCTAGGGCACGGACTCTCCTGGTGCTGTGGAATCGCCACCGCCAATCGGGATAGAGATATTAAATCGCGCGTATTTACCCTACTGGGTGACGGCGAAATGGAAGAAGGCTCGAACTGGGAGGGCATTCAATATGCGGCTTCCAAGGGGCTAGATAATATCGTGGCAGTAGTTGATTACAACCATGCTTCTGCCGCTTTCAAAGCCGGCGAAAATATGCACTGGGGAGAAAAAGGCGGGCCAGAAGGCTTAGCTGATTGTTTCCGGGCTTTTGGCTGGAATGCGCGGGTAATAAACGGCGCTGATATGCGCGAAATCGATACGGCGCTTTCGGAGCTGCCGGAAGTTACCTTACAGGGCAAGCCGAATGTAATTATTTGCTCCACGATTAAAGGGCAGGGTATTAAGTTCATGTCTGATCGCCCCGTCGCCTGGCATATCGGTGGACTAGATGATGAGCATCTGGAATTGGCATTGCAACAAATTGATGAATACACGGCGCAACGGTTGGCGGAGGTGCAATAAATAATGGCAGGATTTAATTTTTGTTCTGGTGATATGGGTGCCATGATGGAATCCAAGGGCACGATGACGGCAGAAATTCTCGATATGATCGAGGAAGATAAGCGGGTCGCTTATATTAATTCTGACGCAACTATCCAGAGCGGGCGGATGGGCGAGCTAATGCGCAAATATCCGAACCGAGTACTGGACGTGGGAATCGCCGAAATGAATATGGTGACGATGGCTGCTGGTTTAGCTAAAGAGGGCTATATTCCATTCGTGCAAACCTTTGGGCCTTTCCTCTGTGTGCGCGCCCTGGATCAGATTCATAACGACGTGGCCTACAACAACTATCCAGTGCGTCTAATTGGTACGCACGCGGGTATTTCTTCTGGGTATGGCCCCACGCACAATACAATCGTGGAATTTGGAATTATGAATTCTATTCCGAATATGACCATGATTGCGCCGGCAGACGCAGTGCAATGCCGGAAACTGCTGCGGGCATCTCTGGATTATGATAAACCGATTTATATCCGGATTCCCCGTGGTGAAGAGCCAATCGTCTATGATGAGAATCTGGAATATGAGATTGGAAAAGCAATAGAAGTTAAAGCTGGAAAAGATTTGACCTTTATTGCTACGGGCATGGGAGTGCGTGGAGCTATCCAAGCTGCACAAGAGCTGGAGAAAGAGGGCTTCGATATTGGCGTACTCGATATGCATACGATTAAGCCGATCGATAAAGAGGCTATCTGCAAGGCAGCCAGCTCGACTGGCGCCATCGTGACTATTGAAGATCACAATATCCTCGGTGGATTGGGATCCATCGTGGCAGATGTGCTGATGGAAGCTGGAATCTATACTCCGCTTACCAAGATTGGTATTCCGGATGAGTTCGTGAATTTCGGATATCCGGAAGAGCTTTACCCTTACTACGGCATGGATGGGCAGGGAATCGCTGCTACGGCACGGAAAGTGTTGCGCGGCTAATTGGCAAATTTGCGGAGGAGCGGTTTTCCGCTCCTCCGCTTTCCATTTACCTCCCAGAGCGGAGGCTTCTTCAGGAATGAGTTATATATGAAAAACGAGTCATCTTATAGGTGGGTAGTTTTAGGGGTTGTGAGCTTGACCGTTTTCGTTGGCGGTTTTACCCAGTTCATGGTGGCCCCTTGGGGAGCAGAGATTGCCCAAGATCTAGGTTTTGCTGCTCCTAATATTGCCGGCATTGTGCTGGCTCCGATGATTGTAGGTGTGCTCTTTAGCTTGCCGGGCGGTACTCTTGCCGATCGGTTTGGCGTGAAAAAAGTACTGGCGGCGGCGCTAATAGTGGCCACTCTGGGTGCATTTTTGCGCATCTGGGCAGATTCTTACGGGATGCTCTTCTTTAGCATGTTCCTCTCGGGTGCTTCCGGCACGCTCGCAATGGCAAATTCTCCGAAGATTTTAAGTGCTTGGTTTAAGCCAGAATCTTTAGGGCTAGCTTTCGGAATTTTCATGGCTGGCGGCGGTCTTGGATCGACTATCGGCATGGCGGTGGCGCGGTTATTCCCCACCTACGGCCAGGCATTCTGGGTATCAGCTTTCATCATGTTGGCTGTTTTGGTCCTCTGGGTGCTCTTGCTTAAAGATCGCCCAGAAGGAGTGGAAGCTCCGCCGCGGGCCGCTTCGGTTATTTCTGGACTAGCGAGCGCAATTAAACTGCCGCATGTCTGGCTGCTCGGAGCGGGAATGGCTTTCTTTACCGCCGCAAATATGACGTATTCTTCGCTGTTGCCGACGGGCTTACAGGCTGATAAAGGTATGACGCCGGCACAGGCGGGAGTAGCTGCTTCTGCTATTATGCTCGGCTCTTTACTCGGCAGCTTGGGCACGCCTATAGCTTTGAAAATTTCGCGTGGTCTAGCAAAACCAGTAATTCTCAGCAGCGGAATAGCGGGAGGCATCTGCCTTTTCCTCGCGTGGTTTACTGCGCCTAACCCGGTATTTATGCTCTTCCTCTGCTTGGGCGGAATTTCTCTCGCCATGGCAATGACGGTAATTATGTCTGGGCCTTCACAGCTGCCGGAAGTGACCGTGCAGTCGGTAGGTGCCGCCGGCGGGCTTATCTCTACTGTACAGATGGCGGGTGCTTTCGCCATTCCTACTTGGATAATTACCCCAATCGGGGGCGGCAACTATACGTTAATTTTCCTGCTGGGAAGCCTTTGCTCTCTGCTGATTACCGGCGCGCTTGCCTTTATCCCAGAGTTTAGTAGAGCTCGGCAAGCCGCGAATAATTAAGCAAAATACATGCGCAGAAGTTCGAGAAATTCTTGCTCTACTGTGCAAAGCTCTTCGCTCCGACGTCGTACCGCAATAAGTTCGGTTTCGACGTCGGAGCTGGGAGATACGGGAATACAACGCAGCGGGGCAGAGAAGCAACCGCGCGTCCACTTCGATACAAAAAGTAGCGAATCGGTGTGGTTGAGAAAATCTTGGCAAGCCGCAATTGAATTAAAGGCGACGACTTGATCAGTGGGAGAGTAGCTGCGGGAAAAATCATTAATCTGCATATCTAAAGTGAGCAGGCTACCTTTTTCCACTTCGCTGCGCGGTACGGCCTTTGCATTATAGTAAGAAGATTGCGGGCCGGCGCATACGTATATAGGGCCAGTATCTAGTGGGGTAATTTCGAGAGTGCGGATATCAGCTGGCCACATGAAAGTTTTATCGTCCAATGCGGTACGCACTAAAATTCCGAAAGTTACTTTTCCGCCTGTCACATTTTCTATTACTTCGCTGCGATTAGTCTGCTGTAGATTAAAACGCAGCGAATTATCTTTATTGCGCAGATAAGCATCTAAAAAAAGTTTTGAAATGAAATCGAATTGTTGGCTGGCTACGCTAAGCCGCTGTATGCGGGCGGCATCTTTATTATCTAGCGCAGATCGCATATGAGCTACCGAGGTAGTTATTTCGCGGGCGTGCCGGAGGAATTCTTTTCCATCTGCTGTGAGCTGTACACCGTGCGGAGTGCGGAGAAAAATCTTCGTATCGAATTCATGTTCCAGGGCAGCTACAGATTTTGTAAGGCTGGGTTGGCTAGTAAAAAGTTCATAGGCAGCCTGCGTGATTGATCCGCATTCTGCCA
>NZ_CAMXYE010000045.1 GCF_947253055.1 uncultured Arcanobacterium sp.
ACCAAAGGGAGCATGAAAATGCCAAAAATGAAAACACATTCCGGTGCCAAGAAGCGTTTCCGGGTGACCGGTAAGGGAAAATTAATGCGGGAGCAGGCCGGAAAGCGGCATTTATTAGAGCATAAATCTTCCCGGATTACGCGCCGTCTATCTTCTGACCAGCCGGTAGCTAAATCAGACGTGAAGCAAGTAAATCGTCTTTTAGGGCGCTAGAGCGCACACTAAATTGAGCTTGTACTGAATAAGGAGAAATAAAATGGCCCGTGTAAAGAACGCAATTAACGCCAAAAAGAAGCGCCGCACTACTTTGGAGCGCGCAAAAGGATATCGGGGGCAGCGCTCGCGCCTATATCGTAAGGCCAAGGAGCAGGTGACGCACTCTTTCGTCTACAACTATCGCGATCGGAAAGTGCGCAAAAATGAATTCCGTAAGTTGTGGATTGCGCGCATTAATGCGGCGGTACGTGAAAATGGTATGACTTATAACCGTTTTATGCAGGGAATACGCTTAGCGGAAATCGATATCGATCGGCGGATGCTAGCTGAATTAGCAGTAAACGATCCAGCTACTTTTGCCAAGATCGTAGAGATGGCTAAGAAGGCGCTGCCGAAAGACGTAAACGCTCCGGCGAAGTAGTAAATACGAGTAATCGTTATTTAAAGAAGCTATTGGAAGTGCGGGCGGTGCAGAAATATGCCGCGTAAATATCACCGGGAAAAGACGGGGCAGCTGAAAAAAGTTTGCGGTCTATACCGGGAAGCAAACCGCCGCAAATACGGGCAATGGCTAGTAGAAGGCCCGCAGGCTGTACGGGAACTCTTAATTTGGAGTCCAGATAGCCTGCGGGATATCTATGCCAGCGATATGGGATTGCAGAAGCACCCCGATATTGCCGCATTGATCGAAAAAATCGATCCGTATCTGCACTTACTCCCGCCCGCCCTCTTCCAAGAGTTATTTCCGGATGCGCAGGGGATAGCAGCAGTATGCCAAGCGCCGCAGCTAACTGAGGCAGCTGAATCCGGCAACTCAACTGTATCTTCGGCATTTTTTACGAAGGCACGGCTGCTAATTTTTGCCTTGCAGGCCGATAATCCCGGAAATTTAGGCACCATAATTCGTTCCGCTGCCGCCGTCGGTGCTGATGGGGTATTGGCGGGAGTGAAATCTGCTGATCTGGGAAATCCGAAACTTATTCGCGCTTCGGCCGGTTCGGTATTCCATATCCCGCTACGGGCACAGCAAGATTTTTCGCAAGTAATTGCGGCGGCTCGTCAAGCGAATATGCAGATTTTTTTGGCCGACGGCGCTGGTGATACCGTACTTTCTGCGCTGCCCACAGCAGTATTGCAAAAACCTACTCTCTGGATAGTAGGTAATGAGGCGCATGGATTTACTGGCACGCAACGGCAAGCAGCAGATCAAATAATTTCCATACCGATGTGGGGAAAGACCGAATCGCTAAACTTAGCTATCGCCGCTACGCTCTGCCTTTATGCTTCCGCGACGGCGCAGCATACGGAAGAACTCCCTGAATAATAAATTCACTGCACAATAGATTCTAAATAGGGGAGCAGCCCCAAAAATTCGGTAGATTGACTCGCAGCGGCTACTGCCTGCGTTAAGGAAGTTTTCGCATCGATATTTTTCGCGAGCAGAGCGGTAAAAGCTCCGTGGAGCACATCTCCAGCTCCGAGAGTATCTTGTGGCATTACCTGCGGCACTGGCACTGTGAAGTCAGCGGCCGCGCCAGCGCAATTTCCTCGCACAGGCTGGTGGCCAAAAGACTGGGCCAGCAGTGGATACTGGTGGCGTTTTAGTTCCGCAAAAGTATCTGCACAGTCTGGAATCTGAAAATCAGCCGAAATAATTACGTGCGATAGTAAAGGTAAGAGCGCGCTGCTGCCTGCTTTCCACGATCCGCCGTCAAAAACTACCGGAATATTTTTTATTTGTGCTGCCCTTGCCAGTTGTATCTGCACATCTAGTAAATGCCCATCTACCTCTAGAACTTTTACATCGCTCCCTAGATCTAGGGAAAATTTCTGATAAGCGCGCCCCGGATTATTCTGCGAAATTACGCTGCGCCCACCGGCCTCATCCACTAAAACTGTCGAAAGAGGGAAATCGCTATCAGCGGCTAAATCTATTAGCTCTATTCCCGAATTTTCTAAAATATTTCGCGCAATTTTTGCCAGTACTGAATTGCCTAATAGCGTAATAAGCTGGCAAGAGACGCCGAAAGCTGCCGCCACTCGCGCGGCATTGGCAGCCGGTCCGCCTACGTCTACGGCTGTACCTAACGAAACAATTTTTTCATTCTCGCGCGGCACCCGTTCCACCCGCTGCGTAATATCTAAAGTAGTGAGTCCACAAAATACCGCAGTAGCCATAGTTGTAATTCTAATCGAAACCGCTAAATTCTTAAGAATATCCACCTAAGCTAGCAAAATATAAAAGCAATTTCCTTCCGCTTTCGGAGATGAGTAAGATAGTTAGAGGTTCGTATCTGAAAAATAACCGATGAAATTGGCCGGAGAGAAGGTAAGAGATGGATCTCAGCCCCCTAGATGCAGCGGGCATTGCCGAGGCGGTAAAAGCGGCACAAAGTGCTTTTCAAAATGCAGGCGATTTTAGTGAATTAAAAGCTGCGAAATTAGCTCATAGCGGCGATAATGCCCCGATTACCAAAGCTAATATGCAGATTCGATATCTAGAAAAAGCTGAAAAACCGCAAGCAGGAAAATTATTGGGGCAGGCGCGCAAAGCGATACAGAGTGCGCTTAACGAAGCTACTGCTCGTCTCGAAGCTGCCCAAGAAGAGCGAATTTTGGAAGAAGAAAAAGTAGATGTAACTCTTCCTACTCGGGGGACTCCACGCGGAGCTCGGCATCCCCTGCCAGTGCTAATGGAAGATATTTCTGATTTCTTTATTAGCTTGGGTTGGGATATCGCCGAAGGTCCGGAGGTGGAGCACGAATGGTTTAATTTCGATGCCCTCAACTTCGGTGCCGACCATCCGGCGCGGCAGATGCAAGATACTTTTTATATAGACGGAGTAGAGACGCTCCCGGGTGGTGGCGATTCTGCCGCTAAAGAAGAGCCGGCTGAATGCGTTCCTCAATCTGGTTTAGTGTTGCGCACCCATACTTCACCGGTACAAGCACATGTACTTATCGAGCGCGGAGCTCCGGTATATATTGCTTGTCCGGGAAAGGTGTTCCGTACCGACGCTTTAGATTCCACTCATACCCCAGTGTTTCACCAAGTAGAAGGGTTAGCGGTAGATAAGGGGCTGACTATGGCCCATCTGAAAGGTACGCTCGACCATTTCGCCCGGGCTATGTTTGGTCCAGAAGCAAAAACGCGGCTGCGGCCTTCTTTCTTCCCCTTTACCGAGCCTTCTGCGGAGATGGATTTATGGTTCCCGCAGAAAAAAGGTGGTGCCGGCTGGATTGAATGGGGTGGCTGCGGAATGGTGAATCCGGAAGTTTTACGCAATGCAGGTATCGATCCGGAAGAATACACCGGTTTTGCCTTTGGTATGGGCATTGAACGCACCTTGATGCTGCGCCACGGTATCGCCGATATGCGCGATATGGTGGAGGGCGATATTCGTTTTTCAACTCAATTCGGAACTACGGGGAGGGGTAACTAATGCCTTTAGTACCCACAGATTGGCTGGCAGAATATGTAGATTTGCCGGAAAATATTACGGCTGCCCAGCTTGCAGAAGCTTTAGTAAAAGTGGGCCTGGAAGAAGAAGAGATACATCCACCGCAGGTGCGCGGCCCACTGGTAGTAGGAAAAGTACTCACCCGCACGGCGAAAGAGCAAAAAAACGGCAAAATCATAAATTATTGCCGAGTGGATGTGGGAGAGCACAATGACGCTCCCGGCACTGGCAAAGAGCCTTCAGAACTCGCTTCGCGCGGAATTATTTGCGGAGCACATAACTTTGAAGTGGGAGATTATGTAGTGGTCTGCCTACCTGGGGCAGTCCTGCCGGGAAATTTTGAAATTTCGGCACGAAAGACTTACGGGCATTTATCTGACGGTATGATTTGCTCGGTACGTGAGCTGGGAATCGGCGAAGATCACGACGGTATCTTAGTATTGGCGCACTCAGATGCCGAGGCGGCCGCAGCTGGGCTGCCGGCAATTGGAAGCGACGTGCGCGATTTCCTCGGTATAGCAGGAGAAGTACTCGAAATAAACGTCACCCCAGATCGTGGTTATTGTTTTGCTATGCGCGGAGTAGCTCGCGAATATAGCCATTCGACGGGAGCAAAATTCGTGGACTATGGGAAAGCAGAGAATCTCCCGCAGCCCCTGCCCGAAATTAATAATGCCGGCTTCGCGGTAGAAGTGATTGATGAAAATCCAATTCACGGCAAAATTGGTTGCGATAGATTCGTGACTCGGATAGTACGCGGTATAAATCCGCAGGCTGAATCACCGGAATGGTTAAAGAAACGCTTACGTGCGGCCGGTATGCGCCCAATTTCTTTAGCAGTAGACGCTACCAACTATGTGATGCTGGATTTAGGCCAACCCTTACATGCTTATGATTTAGATAAGGTACAAGCTCCTTTAGTGGTGCGCCGCGCGCGCGCAGGAGAGATACTCACTACTCTCGACGGAGTGGAGCGGCAGCTAGATGGGGAGGATCTATTAATTACTGATTCCACTGGTGGAAAAGGGCAAAGAGTAGTCGGTCTCGCTGGCACAATGGGTGGATACGATACCGAAATTACGGAATCTACGCGCAATGTGCTTATAGAGGCTGCCCATTTCGAAGCAGTATCGATAGCGCGTACGGCGCGGCGGCATAAGTTACCGTCGGAGGCTTCTAAACGCTATGAGCGAGGAGTCGATCCGCAGATTGCGCCGATAGCTGCCCAAAAAGTAGCTGACCTATTAGTGGAGTATGGCGGAGGAGAAATAGCTGCAGAAAACTTTGAATTTAACGAAGTGGAACTGCCGCAGCCCTTAGTTTTCCCCACCCAAGAAACGCGGCGTTTGACTGGATTAGAGCTCTCTGCAGCTCAACAGATAGAACTGTTGGAAAAAATCGGCTGCCAGGTGGAGAAAGTAAATGAAACAGCGGATCTAGGCGTGACTTTGCAAGTCACTCCACCTTCTTGGCGTCCAGATTTAGTGGGGAGCGCCCATTTCGTAGAGGAAATCGTGCGTCTTTATGGTTACGAACGTATACCGGTAGTGGAGCCAGCTGCTGCTGCTGGGAATGGATTGCAAGCTTTCCAGCGCGCCCAGCGCGATATTGCTCGCAGTTTAGCTGAGCAAGGATGGGTACAGGTACTTTCGTATCCTTTCGTCTCTGCTGCAAATATCGATAGGCAAGAAATTCCGGCAACGGATTGCCGCCGGCAATTAGTGCGTTTGCGCAATCCGCTGCAAGAAGAAGCTCCTTATATGCGCTCTACAATTTTGGATTCACTTTTAGATTCGGCACACCTCAATGTGGCCCGGGGTAATCCCCAAGTAGCTATCTTTGAAATGGGGGTAGTCACCCGCCCAGGTAATCTTCACCCAGCCGCGAATCCGGGTGCCGGAGCTAAACCAGCAGCCGCAGCTTTGGCGGAGTTGCAGCAGGCTATACCGCAGCAACCTTTACATGTAGCTGGTATTGCTTGTGGAGAAGTGGCAAATGGGGGAGCTGGATTTGCTCCCGTCTACTGGGATTGGCGGGCCGCAGTGGAAACCGGCAAAGAAATTGGCCGACTGCTCGGTTTGGAAATTACCGTAGCCAATGCTACTTACGCTCCTTATCATCCGGGGCGTTGTGCTCAGTTGCGGGCGGCGGGAGAAGTAATCGGTCATGCCGGAGAAATAGCTCCCCGTATTTGCAAAGCTTGCGAGATTCCTGCGCGCTCAATCGCTTTTGAGATTGATTTAGACGCCGCTTTCCGCTTGCGGAGCCCAGAGCCCTTGCAGGTAGCGCCGGTAGCCACTTTCCCGCCGGTAAAAGAAGACATCGCAGTGGTAGTAGATAAAGCAGTGCCGGCGGCAGATTTAGAGCAGATAATTCGGGAAGCGGCCGGAGAGCTGCTGGAAGAAGTCAAGGTCTTTGATCTCTATACGGGAGATCAGATTCCCGCTGCGCAGAAATCTCTTGCCTTTGCCCTGCGTTTCCGCTCTTCGGAGCGTACTCTCGAAGCTGCTGATATAGCCGGGCTGCGGAAGCGAATTTTGAAGCAGCTCGCTCGAAAAGCGGGTGCGGAGTTGCGCGGCAAATAATTTCACAATTGCTACCGGCGGAATATTAGTGCTAGTTGGGTGTTAGTGTTAGGGGAATATTAGCGCCAGGGAAGTATTAGTGCCAGTGCGTAAAGTAGTGGCAGAGATTACCTATCTCAGCTATGTATTATAATAATCTTGGCTGTATAGTTATACATAGTTAAAGGGGAAGTTTTCGACAGATAATTTCCCAATACTGGATATTTCACAACCGAGGGCTCAGAGATGGATAAAATCAGTATTCCCGCCACCCGCACTGCCCGGCAGGCGAAAATTATCGATATAGTGGCTGAAAATCGCATATCTTCCCAAATAGAATTGCGTACCCAGCTACAGCAAGCCGGTATAGACGTCACCCAAGCTACGCTTTCGCGCGACTTGGAGGAGCTACATGCTTTTAAAGAGTACGGCGCCGACGGGAAAAAAGTTTATCGTATCCCCAATATCGTAGAGATTTCCGATTCTGAATCGGGTGCGCGGGGGCAGTTAGATCGTTGGGCGCGCGAAATAATTACGAGTGCACGCCAAGCTATGAATCAAATAATTTTACGCACTCCACCGGGGGCGGCGCAGCTGCTTGCTTCCGCAATAGATCATGCGCTTTTCCCAGAGGTATTGGGATGCATAGCGGGGGATGACACCGTCTTGGTGATAACTACTTCTACTTCCAGTGCGGCAGAGTTGAAAGAAGAATTACTGCTGCTCGCCCAAGGGCAGAATAAATAAAACTTATAACGTATTTATAGAAATCAAAGAAATGAGGAAAAATGGCTACGAAAGATAGAGTAGTGCTGGCCTATTCAGGCGGTTTAGATACTTCAGTTGCTATTGGGTGGATTGCCGAGCGCACCGGCGCAGAAGTAGTTACTGTATCGGTAGATTGCGGGCAAGGAGGAGAAGACCTCGAAGTAATCAAGCAGCGCGCCTTAGATTGTGGCGCAGTTGAAGCCTATATAGCCGATGCCAAGGAAGAATTTGCTAGCGAATACTGCATGCTTGATTTGCAGGCCAATGCCTTATACATGGATGCCTATCCGCTCGTATCGGCGCTTTCCCGTCCGCTAATCGTGAAGCATTTAGTGACTGCCGCGCGGCAATTCGATGCGGGAACCGTAGCCCATGGTTGTACTGGTAAAGGCAATGATCAGGTACGTTTTGAAAATGGCATCACTTCTTTAGCTCCAGATATGAAGTGCCTTTCGCCCGTGCGCGATTTAGCACTCACTCGGGAATTTGCCATTGATTACGCGGCTAAACACAATCTGCCTATTGAGGCTACGCACAATAATCCTTTTTCTATCGATCAAAACCTCTGGGGAAGAGCGGTAGAAACCGGGTTCTTAGAAGATTTGTGGAATGCTCCTACTAAGGATGTCTACAACTATACGGATGACCCCACCTATCCACCGCTTCCGGACGAAGTAATAATTACTTTCGAAAGAGGTATTCCGGTTGCGATAGACGGCACCGCCATGACCCCCTTGCAGGTAGTGCAAGAGATGAATCGGCGGGCCGGAGCGCAGGGTATTGGCCGTATAGATATTGTGGAAGATAGAATGGTGGGAATTAAATCGCGCGAAATTTATGAAGCGCCCGGAGCTATGGCTCTACTCACCGCTCATAAAGAATTAGAACGAGTTACCATCGATCGGGAGCAGGCGCGCTTCAAAGAAAGAGTAGCTTTGCGGTGGGCAGAATTAGTGTACGAAGGTCAATGGTTCTCTCCATTAAAGCGTTCCCTCGATGCTTTCATTCTGGATACCCAAGAATACGTAAGTGGAGATATTCGGATGATTATGCACGGTGGGCGAGCAGTAGTGACCGGCCGGCGTTCCGAAACCTCGCTATACGATTTTAATTTAGCCACTTATGACGAAGGCGATTCTTTTGATCAAAGCTACGCCAAAGGCTTTATTGAAATATCGGGTTTGACTTCGAAGCTAGCTGCGGCGCGCGACGTCAAATTCGGTAAAGGGGAAGCCATGCCGAAATTAAATCTTTCCTAGACAGGCTTTTCATAAAAATCGTATCCATTTAGCTCTACTCCCTCGAGAAGGAGAATTAATATGACGGAGCATATTGCTCTCTGGGGTGGGCGTTTTAGCGGCGCACCGGCCGAAGCCCTAACCGAACTTTCACGTTCTACACATTTTGATTGGCGCCTGGCTCTCTATGATCTGGCAGGCTCGTGCGCGCATGCGCGGGCTTTGCATCGGGCTGGTTTGCTCACTGCAGATGAACTAGCCGCTATGCTCACCGCGCTTCAGCAATTAAAAGCAGATGTGGAATCGGGAGAGTTTCGCCCGCAGCCGGACGACGAAGATGTGCATACTGCTCTAGAGCGAGGCCTACTCGAGAGAGCTGGTAAAAAATTAGGTGGAAAACTCCGGGCAGGGCGTTCGCGTAACGATCAGATTGCCACTCTTATTCGGATGTATCTGCGAGAAGAAAGCAGAGTAATAGGAGGAAAAGTACTAGATCTAGCTCTCGCCCTAATAAAGCAAGCTGAGAAAGCGGGAGATACCGTAATGCCCGGGCGTACGCATATGCAGCATGCTCAACCCATATTGCTCGCGCATCAACTTTTAGCGCATGTCTGGCCGCTTCTCCGCGATGTAGAGCGCTTGCGTGATTTAGATAAACGGCTAGCTGTCAGCCCGTATGGTTCGGGAGCTTTAGCGGGGAATACGCTCGGTTTAGATCCGGAGCAAGTGGCAAAAGAATTAGGCTTTACCACTGCCGTCTGGAATTCTTTAGACGGCACTGCCGCACGTGATACGGTAGCAGAGTTTTCGTATATCATGGCGCAGATAGGTATAGATATATCGCGGCTGAGCGAAGAAATAGTCATCTGGAATACGAAAGAATTTTCCTATATTACGTTGGACGATGCTTTTTCTACTGGATCTTCCATTATGCCGCAGAAAAAGAATCCCGATATTGCTGAACTTGCCCGCGGAAAATCGGGAAGATTAATTGGCGATTTGACTGGATTATTAGCGGTACTAAAAGCGATGCCTCTCGCCTATAACCGCGATTTACAGGAAGATAAAGAGCCAGTATTCGATCAGATAGATACTCTGGATGTCCTTTTACCGGCGGTGAGCGGTATGGTCTCCACTTTGGTATTTGATTATAAGCGTCTAACTGATTTGGCTCCGCAAGGATTTGCTTTAGCCACTGATATAGCAGAATGGTTGGTGAAACAAGGGGTACCTTTCCGGGAAGCTCACGAAATTTCCGGAGCTTGTGTAGCGTATTGCGAGCAGCGCGGGCTGGAACTCTCTGATTTACAGGCGGAAGATTTTACGGCAATTGATAATCGACTCCAAGCGGGCGTAGAGAAAGTACTCAGTGTGGCTGGTTCAGTGCGTGCGCGCTCTGGAAAAGGTGGCACTGCTCCTCAGCGGGTAGCTGAGCAGCAAGCAGCAGCTTCTCATTCTTTGCAGGAGCTACGGAAATTCACTGCGAAGCGTATTCTGGAGATGGCTATTTAAGAGTTTGCGCTTGAGAGGTAGTTATTGTAATTTTTTCTGCTTCTCCGGTAGGCTAAGAAATTGCCTTTGATACGGAAGAAAGCTACTTCGAAACGGAATAAGAAAGGTGAAGCAAGTGGCAGATATTCTAGATGAATTGCAATGGCGCGGGCTGGTCGCGCAGCATACCGATTTGGAAGAGCTACGGAAAGCTCTTAATTCGGGGCCACTCACTTTCTATTGCGGATTCGATCCTACTGCTCCGTCTTTACATCACGGGCATTTAGTAGCGGTAAAAGTAATGCGTCATTTACAGATGGCAGGCCACCATCCCTTGGTGCTGGTGGGCGGAGCTACCGGCTTAGTAGGTGATCCGCGCGCAAAAGGGGAGCGGGTACTAAATGAGCGGGAAACGGTGGCGCAGTGGACGGAGTGCTTGCGGGAGCAGCTTACTTCGCTTTTAGATTTCTCCGGAGATAATCCGGCGCGCACTGTAAATAACTACGATTGGACGGAAAAACTTTCGGCAATTGATCTGTTGCGCGATTTAGGAAAGTATTTCCGTTTAGGCACGATGCTTTCTAAAGATATTGTGGCGCGGCGGCTGCAATCAGAAGAAGGAATTTCGTACACCGAGTTTTCGTACCAGATTTTGCAGGCTAATGATTACCTGGAGCTCTTCCGGCGTTATGGCTGCACTCTCGAAGTGGGCGGTAATGATCAGTGGGGAAATCTCGTAGGCGGCATGGATCTGATTCGTAAAGTTACCGGCGAATCAGTGCACGTATTGACGAATCCGTTGATTATGAAGAGCGACGGCACTAAATTTGGCAAGAGTGAAGGGGGAGCAATCTGGCTCAATCCCGAGATGCTCAGCCCCTATAAGTTCTACCAGTTCTGGCTGAATACCGCTGATGAAGATGTGATTCATATGCTGAAAGTATTTACCTTCCGTACGCGGGAGGAGATTGAAGAACTAGAAAAGGCGGTGGCAGAGCGCGCTTATGCGCGGGAGGCGCAGCGCGTATTGGCAGCAGATGTGACTTCCTGGGTACACGGTAGTGAGGTGTGCGCGCGGGTAGAAAAAGCTTCGCAGGTGCTATTCGGGAAAGCTGATCCGCATGAAGTAGATGAAAAGACGCTACGTGATGCAGTGGCAGAATTGCCTGCCACGAGCATAAAAGCGGGTGATTCTCTGGCAGATGCGTTAGTGAGTTTAGGTTTTGAACAGGGGCGCAATGCGGCTCGTCGCACGATTTCTGGAGGCGGAGTGAGCATAAACAACGAGAAGTGCACCGATCCAGAGCGAATTATTGACGCCCCAGATTTCTTAGCGGGCGGTTTGATAATTGTGCGAAAAGGAAAGAAGAATTTGGCAGTTTTACACAAAATGTAGACTGCGAATTGCCCTCGAAGCGCAAATTATAAAAGTGTGATTTGCGAAAATTGCGGTATTTTGCTGCAGAAATAGCGGGAAAGTCCGCCTGTGAGGATAGCCACCGCGTCAGAGTTTGACGCTCTCGCTAATACCTCGTAAAGTAATTAATCGTTGCGCAGAGCGGTGCAGAAGAAAAGCATTCGCTTTTACTTTTGTTTTCGCTTTGCCAGAATCGAAAAGATATTCATCTTGACGATTCCCATTTAAGCGACTATAATTTATAGTCCGACCTCCTTGGACGCCTAGCTTTTATAGCTAGTTATTCGGGTGTGGGTGTGTTGTTTGGGATCTCAATAGTGTGTCAGCTTTTTTGTTGTA
>NZ_CAMXYE010000046.1 GCF_947253055.1 uncultured Arcanobacterium sp.
GTAAATTTTACAAAAATTTTCTGAATTTTAAATTGATGCATAAAAGTAATTGACAGTTTCTTTTTAGGCTAGTATGTTGTTTAGTAATACAAAATGTCAGTGTTGACAGGAGGCGCAGTTAATGTCAGTAAAACTTGTAGCTGGTGTTGATTCTTCAACGCAAGCTTGCAAAATTATGATTCGTGATTTGCATACTGGCAAACTCGTTCGCTCTGGTATTGCGCGCCACCGAGCCGGTACGGAAATTAGTCCGGATATGTGGCTAGTAGCTTTTCGTTCCGCTCTGGAGCAAGCTGGTGGCTTGCAGGATGTAGTAGCTTTATCAATTGGCGGGCAGCAGCATGGGATGGTTGCCCTCGATGAATATGGGCAGACAGTTCGGGATGCGATTCTTTGGAATGATACTCGTTCTGCAGCAGATGCATGTGATTTAATTAAAGAAGTTGCCTCTACAGAAGCTGGAGGGCGAGAGTTTTGGGCTCGGGAAGTAGGTACAGTACCGGTCGCTTCTTTGACTGTTTCAAAGGTGCGCTGGATGGCACGAGAAGAGCCACAAAATATTGCCAAAACGCGAGCAATAGCCTTGCCGCACGATTGGCTTACGTGGAAGATTACTGGACAAACGGAATTAGATGAACTCTACACTGATCGTTCGGAAGCGTCGGGGACGGGGTACTTTTCGCCGTTAGATAATTCTTATAAGCCGGAGCTGCTGAAGTTGGCAGCGGGAGATTACGCTGAAAATATTTTTCTTCCGAAAGTGGCAAAACCCAACCAAGTAGTTCGGGAAGCCAAAATAGCCAGTTATAAAGTATTGGTTGGCCCAGGATGCGGCGATAATGCGGGAGCAGCTCTCGGGTTGGGGCTTGAACCAGGTGAAGTGGCTATGTCACTCGGTACCTCGGGCGTAGTATCTACTATTTCTAATGATCCTACACAGGATATTACGGGTTACGTATGTGGATTTGCCGATGCTACCGGGCGGGCGTTGCCATTGGCGTGCACGCTCAATGCTTCACGGGTAATTGACCACTTCCGTAATATCTTGGGGCTTTCTTATGAAGAATTTTCCAGCGCCGCTTTGGCGGCTCCGCCTGGAGCAGAGGGATTAATCGTCATTCCATATTTTGCGGGCGAACGTACTCCGAATTTTCCCACTGCTACCGGATCTTTGTTGGGAATTAATTCGCGAAATCTTACCAAAGAAAATATCGCGCGTGCTGCTATTGAGGGAGTTTTATGTGGTGTGGGTGCTGGCATTAACGCTATGCGCAATATCGGAGTCGCAGTAGAAAGAATTACCTTAATAGGAGGTTCTTCTCAAGGAGAAGCAATTCGTAAAATTGCTCCGGCGGTGCTCGGGCTTCCAGTCAATGTGCCGGAATTTGGGGAATATGTGGCTGACGGAGCGGCAAAGCAGGCGGCATGGATTTATGCCGGAGATGAATATGCTGCGGCGTGGGCGCCACTTCTCACTTCGGAATATTCTAGTGCGCATATTCCTTTTGTGATGGAGCGCTACGAGGAAGCTAGAAATAATTTTGTGTGTGAGGAGCGAGAAATCTATTTATAAGTTTTTGAATGATGCAGGTAGGTGTCAGCATCATTCAGTATCAACCATTGAAATATTCAAAGGAGAAGACAGTGGAGATTCCTAAAACTATGCGGGCCAGCGTATTACGCGAAGTGGGCGTAATTGAAATTGAAGAACGCCCTGTACCGAAGCCACAAGCAAATGAAGTGTTAGTTAAGGTAGCGCAAGTGGGCGTATGTGGCTCCGATGTGCATTATTACCAGCATGGGCGTATCGGCGATTTTGTGGTGGAGCAGCCGCTTATTTTAGGTCATGAAGCCAGCGGAGTGATTGTAGCGGTCGGCCCGGGAGTAAATCCGGAGAGAATCGGGGAGCGTGTATCGATAGAGCCGCAGCGTTCGTGCCGAAAGTGTGAATTTTGCCGATCTGGGCATTACAACTTATGCCCTGATATGGAGTTTTATGCCACTCCACCTATTGATGGAGCTTTCTGCGAGTATGTGACGATTGAAGAAGATTTCGCTTTTGCATTGCCAGATAATATATCGGATGCGGCAGGTGCCATGATGGAACCGCTGTCGGTAGGTATATCTGCTTGTCAAAAGGGTGGTATTAAAGTAAATGATACTGTCTTGATTGCAGGAGCTGGCCCGATTGGTATTATGACCCTACAATGCGCTTTGGCCTTCGGCGCTGGGCGAGTAGTGGTATCTGATATTAGTGAAAATCGGCGGCAAATGGCTCTATCTTATGGAGCTACTGAGGCGGTAGATCCCCGCACCCACAACCTTGATGATCTTGGAGCAGAAGTATTCATTGATTGCTCGGGCGCGGAAGCGGCAATTACGGCTGGTATTCGTGCTACCCGTTCGGGTGGAACAGTAGTATTTGTAGGCTCAGCAGATGTGATTCCGCTTTCGGTACCGGAAGTGGCTATGCGAGAGCTCAATGTGACCGGTATTTTCCGTTATACCCAAACTTGGCCGATTGCTCGGCATCTTCTCGCTTCCGGAAAAGTAGATGTAGATTCACTTGTCACGCATGCATTTGGTTTAGATGAAGTGGAGTTAGCTCTTCAGCCCGAATCCACACCTAACTCTTTGAAGCGGGTAGTTATTCCATCCGTGAGGACGGTTGAAAATCATGAAAGATAAATCCCCTGCCAGTGTTCCTATCCTTTCGGTACGCCATATCTATAAAGGATTTTCCGGCGTGCAGGCGCTTGCAGACGTAGATTTCGACGTAGAGCGGGGTAGTGTACATGCGCTATGTGGAGAGAACGGCGCTGGAAAATCTACTTTGATGAAGTGCATCAATGGGCTTTATAAAGCTGATTCAGGTGAGATTCACGTCAATGGTAAAGAGGTGCATATTAAAAATCCTCTGGAGGCGCGGGAATTAGGTATTGCCATGATTCCACAGGAGCTTAATTTCGTGCCAGATATGTCGATTGCCGAATTCTTCTTTCTAGGGCGGTTGCCGAAAAAAGGGATGTGGATAGATTGGCGATATATTAACACGGAAGCGCGGAAAATTTTAGCGGAAGAAGGCTTGGCGTATGCGCCGAGTAAAAAGCTAAAAGAACTTACTATCGCCGAGATTCAGATTCTGGAAATTGCGCGTTCGGTGTATCACAACGCCGATGTAATCATAATGGATGAGCCTACTTCGGCTATTGCAGAAAAAGAAGTGGCAGCACTGTTCCAAAAGATTGCCCACCTCAAAGAAAACGGTAAATCAGTCATCTATATTTCGCACAAAATGGATGAAGTATTTACGATTTCGGATCATATTACGATTTTGCGTGATGGTTCGGTTGTGAGTACGCAGCCAGCGGAAGACATCGATTTAGATACCGTGATTTCACAGATGGTGGGGCGGGAGATTGATCGTAACGCTTATCCGAAGAGTCATATTCCTTCTGATGAATTGCTTCTGGAAGTGGAAGACCTCTGCTCTGATCGCCTTTTTAAGGATGTGTCGTTAAAGGTACATAAAGGTGAAGTAGTCGGTTTAGCCGGTCTAGTCGGTGCAGGGCGTACGGAAGTGTTGGAAGCAATTTTCGGTATGGCTGGTACAAGTAGCGGCACTATAAAAGTGCACGGCAAAGAATTCACTGCGATGACGCCGAAAAAATCGATTGGAAACAATATTGGACTTTTGACCGAAGATCGCCGTTTACAAGGTATCGTGCCGAAAATGAGCTTGCGGGAAAATACCACGCTTGCCAAGCTGAAGCAGTTTATTTATGGCGGGCTGGCTCGCATTAAGAAAGAGCGGGAAGTTACTAGTCGTTTATTTACGGCTATGAACGTCAAAGCACCCCATATGGATGTGGCAATAGATACGCTCAGCGGCGGTAACCAACAAAAGGTATTGCTGGCGCGCTGGCTTGCAGCTGATTCTCAACTTTTGCTCCTCGATGAGCCGACGCGGGGAATTGATGTGGCAGCAAAATTTGAAATTTACTCAATTATCGACAACCTTGCCGCGGAAGGGCGGGGAATTCTTGTGGTCTCTTCAGAGTTGCCAGAACTTATTGGGCTATGTGATCGCATTTATGTGATGGCAGCGGGGCGGGTTCAGGCAGAACTCCATGCAGACGACGGATTTGATCAAGAAACAATTCTTAGTTACGCCATGAATCGGGGAAAATAAAATGAAAGAAAAATTAAGGCATTTTACGAGCGGAAAATACACGATTTTCTTAGTGCTGATAGTTTTCGTAATTATCGCATCAATTTTGAATGAGAACTTCCTGGCACCGAATAACGTAACGAATATTCTGCGGCAAGTATCGGTGATTACGATTATGGCGCTGGGAGCTATGGGTCTGATTATTGGCGGCATGATCGATCTTTCCGCCGGATCCGTGATGGCTTTTTCCGGTGTAGTGGCGGTAATGGTTTACAAAGCGACCGGTAGTATGCTGCTGGCTATTTTGGCGGGAATTGCGGTAGGTGCCGCCTGTAATTTAGTGAGCGCATTTTTTGTGGCTACCTTCGACACCCCAGCATTTATTGTAACGCTGGGAATGATGATGGTGGCGCGCGGAGCAGTATTGCAGATTACTTCGGGGCAGAATCTTTTGCAGCTAGGTGACTACGTAAAGCTAGGTCAAGGGTCGTTAGGTTCTATTCCACTTCCCGCTATTTTCCTAGTAATTGCGGCAGTAATTGTGTGGTACCTAATGTCGCAAACTCGCTTTGGGCGCGGTCTGTATGCAGTGGGCGGCAATATGGAAGCTGCTCGGGCATCTGGAATTTCAGTACCGAAAGTGCAGTATCAGGTATTTCTTATGAACGGAGTGCTGGTAGGTTTTGCGGGCGTGCTCTTTATGTCGCGGGTAAATGCCGGACTTCCTAATGCAGGCGTGGGCTACGAGTTGCAAGCGATTATGGCTCCGATTATTGGTGGTACCAGCTTCTCGGGTGGTATTGGTACTACGACCGGTACTATTGCCGGTGCGTTAATTGTGGGCATATTGAACAATATTATGAACCTGATGGGAGTGAGCTCCTATATTCAGCAAATCGTGATGGGCACAATTATTGCTGTAGCAGTTACTTACGATGTGTGGAGTAAAAACAAAAAATCAACTCGCCATATTTTGGTAGAAAATTCTGATGGAACAGCAACTGGTGATACAGCGGCAGGATCTCCACAGCTGCGAAAGAGCTTAATGAATCATATTAGGAAATAGCAGCAGTGGCACTTGCTGCCAAGTACCTAATTTCTAAAAAATAACAACAAAATAGAGAACTCAATTGCGAGTTTTCGTGAAGGGAATAACGATGAAAAAGATGAAGACTCTGCTTTCGTCAATCGTCGTAGCAGCACTGGCAGTGGGCATGACGGCGTGCTCCGGCTCAGATAATGGAAAATCCGCGGGAGGTAAAGACGGCGCGACTTATCGAGTTGCATATGTTGCGCGTGCTCAAGCAGATTCCTATGCGGCATGGCTGGCAGATGAGATGAAGAAAGCGGCAGAAAAGTATCCGGATATCAAGCTTGAAGTTTTCGACGGTCAGGCAGATGACGAAACTGAAAACAAGATGATTGAAAATGCGGTAGCAAATGGTTTCGACGGAATTATTGTGCAGCCGAATAATGGAGAAGCGCAGCGTGCTTATGTAGAACAAGCAGTTGCGGGTGGTCTGAAAGTAATTACCACCAATGCCAAGATTGATAATATCGAAGGCTCTTCCACGGTTGATTCAAATCCTTATGATCAGGCTGCGGGAGTAGCAAAAGTAGCGTTGGAGAAAGTACCGAAAAATGCGAAAGTTGTGGTACTACTCGGACCGGCTGGTAACTTCCACTCCTCAGAGCGTCGGGTAGCTTGGCAGAAGGAATTCTTCGATAAGCGCCCCGATGTAAAGATTATTGCAGAAGATATTGCGAACTGGAATAAGAATGAAGCAATGGCATTTATGGAAGATTGGACTACTGCGCACGGCAAGATTGATGCGGTAATCTCCATGAACGATAATATGGCTGCCGGAGCTATTGAAGTAGTGAAGAACGATAAGAACTATGCTGATATGCAGGCATATGGAACAGACGGTGTACCTGAAGCTACTTTGCTTATTAAAGAAGGCAAGCTGACGGCCACGGTATTGCAAGACGCCAAAGAATTGGCAGAGCTAAATATGGCAGGAATGCACGCTCTGCTTACGGGCGAAAAGAAAAAGGTTGAAGACTCTATAAGCAATCCGCTTATTGATCCTTCTAATGTGCAGAAGTATATAGATCTTTATACTGAGCTGAAGATGATTAAATAAAACCCCTTAGTAAAATGAAACAAATAGCCCGGTTTGGCACCTACCAGACCGGGCTATTTGTTAGTACGTGACTCATATCATGAAAAACAAGATGCAACGCTCAAGATTTCGCAGTATGCTTATGGCAATTTGGGTCAAAATAAAAATGACGCAAAACATCAGAGAACGGAGCATATATGCAGGTCGCAGCAGGCGAAAAAAGCAGACCAGCCGTACAGGCAATAAATCCTCCTTTGGAAGTTGATTCTTTTCCTTCCGGAGAGATAAACAAATCGATGGCGAATCAACTCCCCGATGATGATTTCTCTTTTGGAGTGGTTCCCGATTCAAGCCGACGTTCCTTTTGGGCCGTCGGCTTTGTTATGCTTGGCTTCACTTTTTTCTCGGCTTCTATGTCGGTCGGAGCGAAACTAGGTATTGGTCTCGATCTGAATGGTTTTATTGCCGCCGTTACCATCGGCGGCTTAATTTTAGCCACCTTTACCGGTTCCCTCGCTTATGTAGGTGCTAAGACGGGTATGGGAGTAGATGAGCTGGCGCGGCATTCTTTCGGTAAATACGGCTCTTTCCTTCCTTCTTTCCTCATCGCCTTTACCCAGATGGGCTGGTTTGGAGTCGGGGTGGCTATGTTCGCTATCCCCACTGCGGAATTGCTCGGTATCAGCCCGTGGCCGATTCTGCTAGTGGCCGGTGGGCTCATGACGGCCTCCGCTTATTTCGGAATTAAAGCCATCGAAATCGTTTCCTTTATCTCCGTACCGCTCATTGCCGTACTGGGGAGCTACTCCATGGTTACCGCCACGGCGGCCGGCGGCGGACTCTCCCGCATCTTTGCCGGCAGCACCGGAATGCCGGTAATGGTAGGGGTAGGCCTCGTGGTCGGTTCCTTTATCTCGGGCGGCTCAGCTACTCCGAATTTCACTCGCTTCGCTAAGACCCCGAAGTCGGCAGTAATTACTACCGTGATTGCCTTCCTGCTCGGCAATACTCTGATGTTCTCCTTCGGTGCCGTAGGCGGAGCTTTCACCGGGAAAGACGATATCTTCTACGTAATGATTGCGCAGGGGCTGGCACTGCCCGCGCTCATCGTACTCGGCGCCAATATCTGGACCACTAACAACAACGCTCTCTACACCACCGGCCTCGGCTTCGCCAATATGACGAAACGCCCGAAGAAACCACTAGTAATCATCGCCGGCGTGCTGGGCACCCTGTGCGCACTCTGGCTTTACGATAACTTTGTAGGCTGGTTGAGCTTCCTGAACGCCACTTTGCCTCCGATCGGTACCATTCTCGTGGCTGATTACTTCTTACACCGGGCGCGCTACAGTGAAGAAAATACGATGCAGGTATCTTGGCCAGCAGTAGTAGCCGTCTTCACCGGTGCCGCCGCCGGCTGGGTAGTTCCCTTTGGAATCGCTTCCCTCAATGCAGTAGTGGTAGCCCTCCTCAGCTACGGTATCGGTATGGCAATTATTCGAAAAGGAAAGTGAAAACAGTGGCCAAGCAAATTTTTCAAAATCTGCTGCTGGACGGCACCCGTCTCTGTGATATGACGGTGGAAGATGGGATTATTACAGAGCTCTCTCCAGCTGGTTCTACGCCGGCTGGGCCGGAGACGAATGCGGCGCAGAATGTAGCAGAGAATGCGGCAGCGAATGTGGCAGCGCCAGCGGCAGAGATACATGATCTGCGCGGAAAACTCACTCTGCCCGGCATCGTAGAATCCCATGTGCATCTCGATACCACCATGACGGAAGGCGATCCGCACCCCAATGAATCTGGCACGCTTTTTGAAGGCATAGAGATTTGGTCAGAGCGGAAAAAGAAGCTGACAGCTGCAGATGTGAAAGAGCGGGCGCGCCGTGCAATTCGCCAGCAGGTGCGCTTTGGTGTGCAGTACATTCGCTCGCACGTAGATATTACTGATCCCAATTTGACGGCTCTGCGAGCGTTAATAGAGCTGCGGGAAGAACTAAAAGATATAGTTACTCTCCAGCTGGTGGCCTTCCCGCAGGAAGGAATCGAATCTTTCCCGCACGGGCGCGAGTTGCTGAAAAAAGCCGCTGAGTTGGGGGCAGATGCAATCGGGGCGATTCCGCATTACGAATTTACGCGCGAATACTCGGTGAGCTCCCTCAATTATGCCTTTGATCTGGCGCAAGAGTACGATCTCCTGATGGATGTGCATTGCGATGAGATTGATGACGAAGCTTCGCGTGGCTTAGAGACTCTCGCTACGCGCGCTTTCGAAGCTGGAGTGGGCGAAAAAGTTACCGCTTCGCACACCACTGCGATGCATTCTTATAACAATGCCTACTTTGTGCGGCTGCTGCGCTTACTGCAAATGAGTGGAATCAATTTCGTCTCTAATCCGATGGTAAATACCCATTTGCAAGGGCGGGTAGATACCTATCCGAAACGGCGCGGAGTGACGCGCGTAAAAGAGCTAACTGCCGCCGGAATTAACGTATCTTTCGGGCAAGACGATATAGTCGATCCGTGGAATCCGCTAGGCACTGGCTCGCTGCGCGATGTGACACTCATCGGCCTGTACGTGACCCAAATGATGGGTGCTGCGCAGATAGATAATTCCTACCGTTTCATTACTTACAATGGAGCGCGCACGCTTAATCTGCAAAACTACGATATCGCTCCCGGGAATCCCGCTAACTTTATCGTATTAGATGCCGATTCGTGGCGGGAAGCGCTCGCTTTCCATGCTCCGGTGCTGGAATCTTACCGGAACGGTCACTTAATCTATGAAGCTAGCGCTCCACAGCGTCTCTGGCATTTTTAAGCAGCTACCTTCGCAGCTACTTTACTTGCCTTCGCAGTTACTCTACCGTCACTGATTTCGCTAAGTTGCGCGGTTTATCTACGTCATAGCCGCGCGCGGCAGCCATTTCGGAAGCAAAAATCTGTAGGGGCAGCACGGTGACGAGCGGCATCATCAAGGTAGGAGTGGCTTGCGGTACCCAGAATATATTGCGGGCATATTCTTGGACGGCACTATCTCCCTCTTCCGCAATTACAATAGTGCGAGCTCCGCGCGAGCGTACTTCCTGCAGATTTGCCAAAGTTTTTGCGTGTAGCTCGGGGCGCCGGCGTGTGGGCACAATAATGAAAATTGGTAAATCTTCCGTCACCAACGCAATCGGCCCGTGTTTTAATTCTCCAGCGGCAAAACCTTCCGCATGCAGATAAGCTATTTCTTTCAGCTTTAGTGCCCCTTCTAGGGCAATCGGATAGCCTACGTGCCGGCCGAGGAAAAGCACGGAATCTTCCTCTTGGAGTTGGCGGGCAAGCGCGCGAATCTCTGCTTCTTGTTGCAGCACTTTTTCCATTCGCGCCGGCATTTTATTAAGTTCTTCGAGGTATCCGGCAATCTCATCGCGATACTTATTGCCGCGAATCTGCGCGAGATAGAGCCCGAGTAAATAAGCGGCCGTAATTTGCGCTACGAAGGCTTTCGTAGAAGCTACAGCAATTTCTGGCCCGGCGTGGGTATAGAGCACGGCATCAGATTCCCGAGCAATAGTAGATCCGTAGGTATTCACGATGGCCAGCACTTTTGAGCCTTGTTCACGGGCGTGCCGCACAGCCATAATAGTGTCCATCGTTTCCCCCGACTGGGAAACGGCCACAATAAGTGTTTTTTCTGATACCACTGGGTCGCGGTAGCGGAATTCGGAGGCGAGCTCCACTTCCACCGGAATTCTGCACCAGTGTTCAATAGCATAACGTGCCACTTGACCAGCGTAGAAAGCGGTACCGGCCGCAATTACAATTATTTTATCTATCGTGCGCAGCACCGATTCCTCGATACGCATTTCATCTAAATGCAGGCTTCCATCTTGTACGCGCCCGCGCAGCGTCTCGGCCACCGCGCGTGGCTCTTCATGAATCTCTTTATCCATAAAAGTGCGGTAGCCGTCTTTTACCGCAGCGGAAGCATCCCAATCTACTCGATATTCGCGCCCTTGCCGTTCTTTCCCTTGGAAGCTGAGCAGGCGCACGGAAGTAGGAGAAAGCTCAACCACTGTATCTTGCGGTACTTCTAAAGCGCGGCTAGTTTCCGAAATAAAAGCGGCAATATCGCTGCCCAGGAAGTTTTCACCTTCCCCTAATCCCACTACTAAGGGGGAATTGCGCCGCGCAGCGGCAATGATTCCAGGATTTTCTCTATCCAGAGCCACTAGTGTAAAAGAACCGCGGAGAATCTGCACTGTTTTTAAGAGTGCGGAAGTCAGGGCGGTGGCAGAAGTATCTCCTGTATCTTGTAGCTGTAAAGCGAGCAGATGAGCCACGATTTCGGAATCAGTGGCTGATACGGGGCTGATGCCGCGTGCCTGTAATCCGGCCGCGAGTTCCTGGTAATTCTCAATAATTCCGTTGTGTACTATTGCCACCCGTCCGTCAAAAGAAAGATGGGGGTGGGCATTAGTGTCGGTGGGAGTGCCGTGGGTGGCCCAACGAGTATGCCCAATAGCGGCGGCAGCGGGGGGAAGCGGCGCAGTCTCTAACTCTGCGCGCAGATTATCTAAACGGCCGGCTTTTTTCCGCACTTCTAGGCCCGCAGTTCCAGCTACTGCCACTCCGGCAGAGTCGTATCCGCGGTATTCTAAACGGGATAATCCGGAGATTACCGTAGTGAGCGGGCGTTTTCCATCTTTATTTTGGCCGGTACCCACCGGGGCACCTACATATCCAACAATTCCACACATGCTAGTTAAAATAGCTCAGGTGGTGAAAGGAGAAAAGTATTTTGGAAAAAAGGTGATGAATTTCTACTATTGAACTTTTAGTGTTGAATTTCTACTGTTGCGCCTTTTCCACATCCGCATCGACCCAGTCGAAAGTGCGGGTAACTGCTTTCT
>NZ_CAMXYE010000047.1 GCF_947253055.1 uncultured Arcanobacterium sp.
ATCTCTCCGTCTTCCTCTAGGCCGACTAGAGTGGCCCACACCGGCACGCCGCGCACAAAATTTTTGGTGCCATCGATAGGATCAATAATCCACCGCCGGTTAGAATATCCGCTGCTCTCGCCCTCTTCTTCTCCGAATATGGCGTCACGCGTACGGTATTTCCCCAGCATATTGCGGATAATTTTCTCTGCGCCGCGGTCGGCATCAGTGACGGGAGTGAAATCTGGTTTAGTCTCTACCTGTAAATCTAAGGCGCGAAAGCGCTGCTTTGTAAAATGATCTACCTGATCAATGATGCCGGAAATTACCTGTAAATCATCGGAAAGTCGAGAACGTTTAGCCATAGCCATATTCTACGTGGAAATACGAGCGAGTAGGTACTATCTCAGTTTTTATCCCACTCCGGCACGTCAATAGCGGCTAGAAGACGGTGGAAAGAAGCTACGCGCCGGCGTAGATGTGCTTCGGATACTTCCCCGAGGCAGCATTCTAATTCTCCTTCTCTATGCCGGCATCCACGGGGGCAAGCAGCTGCTATTGCTGCTAAATCTGGAAAACTAGGCAGTAATTTTTCCGTATCGATATGGGAAATTCCAAAAGTGCGGATACCGGGAGTGTCTATCACTACTCCGGATTCCGGCAGGGCAAAAGCCATAGCGGAAGTGGAGGTATGCCGGCCTCGGCCCGTCACCTCATTCACGGTTCCGATATCGCGATTAGCGCTGGGTACGAGGGCATTAATTAAAGTAGATTTACCTACTCCGGAATGCCCAACCAGCACGGAAACTTTCCCCTCCAGGTAAGAGCGCAATTCGCGAAGGCTCTCTGCATTAATTTCAGCTTTTTGCTGCGCATTTATTTGCGCAGAGGTGATGACGGTGGGGAGTGCTAAATCTTGGTAAGTAGCTAAAAGTGCTGCCGGAGAAGCTAAATCCGCTTTTGTGAGCACCAAAATTGGGCGGATATTACCGTCATAGGCAGCCACGAGGCAGCGGTCAATCATACCGATGCGCGGTGGGGGATCCGCCAAGGCGCTAATAATAAGTAGCTGATCTACATTGGCAGCAATTACTCTTTCTTCTCCGGTTTTCTCTCCCTCGGCGCTGCTCCGGCGTAATACGCTCTGGCGTTCATCCACTTTTACAATGCGCGCCAAAGTATTCTGCTTTCCAGAAAGATCTCCTACTACCGCGCAGATATCTCCTACCACTACGCTTCCCGGCGGAAGTTCACGCGCTTTCACCGCTACCAGCGGTGTGCCCTCTGTAAGTAACCGCATATGATAACGGCCGCGATCCACCCGATATACGCGGGCGCGGGAAGCGCGGGAGTAATCAGGGCGAATTTTCGTGCGCGGGCGGGAGCCTTTACCGGGGCGCACCCGTACGCGGTAGTCATCAGTGCCGATATCTCTTCTCAACGGCAAAATTCCTTCCATTGCCGGGGAAAATCTGGAAAAGTTTTTGCAGTGGCCTCTATGCCTGCTATCTTAATACCCGCAATGCGCATTCCTAAAATAGCTCCGAAAGTGGCTAAACGGTGATCATTATGTGCATCAATAATAATTTCGCGCGCTGCAATATCGCGTTCCGCAATATCGGGCGCCGCCCCACCGCGCAGACTAGGGGTATTAGGCAGATTGGCAGCAGTGGGTTGGGAGCGGGGAGGAGTGATCTCTAAGTCAGTGCCCCCAACTATGCGTGCTTTTACTCCTATTTTCGCTAATTCACTACTTAGAGCTGCTAAACGGTCACTTTCATGGCCGCGCAGATGAGCGATATTGCGCAGATAAGAAGTGCCGGAGGCAAAGGCGCATACGGCAGCTAAAGTGGGTACTAATTCGCCAATGGCGCGGCAATCTATATCTATTTCCTTTAGCGTGGATGGGCCAGTGAGAATTAGATCTCCGCTGTGATCTGCGCAGTGGCAGTGCGAAAATTTTCCGCCCATCTGGCTAAATATCTCCCGATAAGATATCCCTGGTTGGTGGCTGCGTGCCGGCCAATTCGCGATCCGCACTTTTCCTCCGCTCACCATAGCTCCCGCGAGAAAAGGTCCGGCATTACTGAGATCAGCTTCTACCTTTTGGGCAGCTACTTGGAGTGAGCTCGGCGCTATACGCCAATGATATGCGCGCGCGGTCGAGTTTAGTTCTGCCGAGTGCAGTTCGGTAATTTTTCCTCCCGCTTGGCGGAGCATATGCGCCGTCATTTCGATATAGGGAAATGACGGGAGTGGCGCGGGAGCTACTAGCTCTAAACCGCGTTGGAAACGAGGCGCAGCCAAAAGTAAGGCAGAGATAAATTGCGAAGAAGCCGCCGCATCGAGATGAATTTTTCCGCCCTGTATTTCCCCCCTTCCTTTTATACGTAAAGGAAAAGCGCTAGCAGAAGAGTTGCCAGCTGTTTCTACTTCGATTCCTAAATCTTTTAAGGCGGTTATTAGCGGAGAAATTGGCCGGCGCGCAGCTTGCTCAGCGCAGTGAAAAAGGCTTTCCCCGCTTGCTAGGCCAGCTAGCGGCAATAGGAAACGCATTACGGTGCCAGCTAATCCGGTATAGATTTTTCCGCCGTGTAAAGGTGCGGGATATATTTTCCAAGCAGCATCGCTTTGCTCGATTTTCACCCCTAAATTACGGAGTCCGTTCACCATTAAATCAGTATCTTCTGCTTGGAGTGGAGAATAGAGGGTAGTGGGTTTTTCACTCAATGCCCCTAGTATAAGCAGGCGGTTGGTAGCTGACTTAGAAGCAGGTAAATTAATATCTCCGGCTACTGTTCCGGCGCGAGGGGCGGGCCATAAATCAGGCATAAGGATTTTACTTCGCTACTATTTATGGGCCGCAGAGCGATATTCATTGCTCCAGCCGGCGACCTGCGCTGCGTAGAGCAGAAGTGCATCTGATAGTAGGTAGAGAATATCGAAATTCTTTTCCGAATTTTCTTGTTCCCAAAAAGGATGCCGAGCTAGCGAAACTGGTATTTGCAAAGCGAGAATCCCGACTGCAGCGAGTTTTCTAAAGCGACCCACGGCCAGTGCACTACCGGCAGCAAGCATAGCTCCGCCGCTGATCCGAGTAATAAGAGGTAAATGCTCCACGGGAAACTCAATGCCGATTTTCTCCAACCAAGTGACAAATTTTTCTCCCTGCTTTCGATGAGCCGGGGCATTCAGCAGAGCGTCAGCTCCAGATGCTATATAGGGCGCGGCAATCAAGAGACGAGAGAAAGCAGGTGCAGCTGGCATAGTAAATCCTTTTCCGCTTAGGAGAGAGGGCGAATGATTTGCATCTTAAGTGTAGGCATATTTTTAGGTGACGGCATACTTAACTCCAATTTCCTCTAAAAAAGTAATGCCTTGTGAAAGTGGTCTGCGGAGAAGTAAGGGCGTGGCGTTTTTAGTATCCTAGAGATGATGAATGAAGAAAAAAATGCAGTTCTTGCTCCGCGCGCAGAGTCAGAGAAAGAAGCAGAGTCCGAGAAAGAACTGGAAGAAAGATTTGCTCGGGAGGCTTTGCCGCTTCTCGATCAGATCTATGCGGGTGCTCTGCGTCTTACCCGCAATAAACAGGATGCAGAAGATTTAGTGCAAGAGACCTTCACCAAGGCTTTTGTTAAATTTTATCAATATAAGCCGGGTACGAATTTGAAGGCCTGGCTCTATCGCATCCTCAATAACACTTTTATTTCTAATTACCGGAAAAGTCAGCGCCGACCGCAAGAATCTGACCATGCGGAAGTAGAAGAATGGCACGAATATAAAGCTGCTTCTCATCACGCGGTGGGTTTACAGTCGGCAGAGGCGGAAGCGATAGAAAACCTGCCTAACCAGGAAATTCAGGAAGCTTTTTACGCTCTTCCGGAAGAACGGCGCACAGTAGTTTATTTGGCCGATATCGAGGGTTTTTCCTATCAGGAAATAGCGGAGATTATGGGAACTCCGGTGGGTACGGTGATGTCGCGCTTGAATCGGGGGCGAATGCAGTTGCGAAATATATTGCGCGATTATGCTCGCCAGCAGGGCTACCAAGCAAAGGAAGAAAAATGAGTGGGCAATCTGCAGAAGAAAAAATCGCTGAGTTAATGGCGGAATTGGATGCTTGTCCGTGTCATGGTGGTTCCGATTGTACTTGTGGAGCCGCCTGCCGCTGCGATGAATTATTAGAGCATCTTTTTGAATTACTCGATTACGAAGTGCCGGCGGAGTATGCGCACCGGCTGCTGGAGCATGGTCGCGGTTGTGAGAATTGTTTAGAGACGATTCGGGCAGAATTGCGGGTACGTGCGGTTATTCGCCGTTCTTTCACAGATCTTGCTCCGCGCTCGCTGCGGCTACGTATTACGCAGCTGACTATTAGAAGAGATTGTACGGATTAGATTTTGCCAGCGCCGGAGAAAGCGAGAGGAATACTACTTTTATGCTTGCCACTTCTTGATGCTGAAATCAGTATTTTTCGCTACACTGGGTAGTCGGTAGTAAATAAGCTTTTTAAGGAGCAAAGTTATGTCTAAGCGGGCAAATAAACGGCGTGCACGCCGGAATAAGAAAGCAAATCACGGCAAAAAGCCCAATTGCTAAATTAGTAAAAGCAGAGGTGAGAAACTCCGTTTCTCACCTCTATTTTTATTTTTCGAAAGCTTATTTTCTTCTAAAGTCTATTCAGAAAATAGATCAGCAGAATTTATTCCGAGCCATTGGTGCCAGCCGTGGTGCAAGACCAGCCAAGCTATTAGCCCATATCCGGCTTGGCGCGGGGTATATCCACCGGAAATAGCCATATCGGTAGCCCACTGGGCGTGTTTGGAAAGAGGCTCATAGGTCTCTACATAGGGAATATCTCTGCGGGAGCAGACTTCGGAAAAAGCTCGTGATAATTCAGTAAGGCGGGCCGGTTCCACATCGGGGCGCGGTGGCGGGCCGACTACAAATGATGCCAGTTGATGGCGCTCGGCGTTATCCAATAAATTCGCTAGATACAGCCGAGAGCGAGCTGAGCTCAAGCCGGCGTCTAAATCGTGGGAGCCGAGGCCAATTACGAGGCGATTATCGGCATTCTTGCTGCGCCGAGGCAGCACTTCTCCTTCCCAGCGATTAGTTAAAGTAGCAGAAGATTCACCCGGGAAAGCTAAATTGATAGCCAATAGTGGGGGATCCAACGGAGTGCGTGCCACTACTCGACCGCTCCAGCCGAGGGCGCGTTTATCACCTAGTCCGGCAATTAGTTCGTCTCCTACAAAAAAGACTCGTAGATTTCGCTTCATGATTACCCTTCAGCTGCTTATTTTAGAGGCCACTGCCCATATTCTAACTATTTTTCACCTAAAACTTATAAAGAAATGCCGCTATGCGGCGGAAATAGTTTCTTTTACTTGGGCTAATAAATAGGTGTGGAGGGTATCACGGAAAATAAAGACCTAACCGCTAGCCTTTTCGTTATCAAAACGTTATTCTTTAAGATAGCGGAGCAGCCGCAGATGATGAAAATAACGACGAAGCGGGGAAAATTTTGGCAATAGATAGCGCTGGGCGGAGGTTACCTTCCCGCCGCGAAATCCGTTTGGCGGCGCAGAAAGCTTCGGCAGCAAAAGTATCCGCTGTTTCGCCAGATTCACCCCGGGAATTTATTGCTGCGGCGCCAGAAAGTGTTTCTGCAGTAGCTGTGACTGCCTATATGCCAGCTTTGGCGAAATATCCTCCGCAAAAAAGTAGTTTTCCAGCTAAGCATCTGCAGCAGATTCGCCAGAGTTTGCCAGTCCCTTCCTTTATCTCTAGCTTAATAGCAGCGGGAGCTGCGGCTTTGAGTACTATGGCGCTCGTGCAAGTGCAGGCAGCTATCGCGGCTCCCAAATTCAATACTGCGCAATCCTTACTTTCGGAAGTGGCAGTAGATTCTGCCACTACTCCCGATACTTTATTGGCTGCGCCCGGAGCAGATGAGACAGCAAAAATGCAGGCCGCTTTGGAGGCGCTACAGGCAGGGCGGGCACATTGTTTGCCGCAGGTAGGAGCAAATTCGCTAATCGGAGCACTCGCTCCCAGCGCAGAGGAAATTATTTATTCCCCCCTGCGGAGCGGCACTTATACAATTTCTTCTCCTTTTGGGGTGCGTTCTGATCCCTTCAGTGGTGCTGCTAAGATGCACGAAGGTCAAGATTATTCAGCTCCAGCTGGTACCCCGATTTATGCGATTGCGGATGGTACCGTATTGGCCGCCGGGAAGACGGCGGAGACTGGCTCTGCGAATATAATTGTGATTCAGCATGAGATAAAAGGTGAAGTATTCACTAGCTGGTATCTGCATATGTACGACGACGGTATCCATGTAGCTGCGGGCGATAAAGTAAAAGCGGGGCAGGTAATTGCTGCT
Source organism: uncultured Arcanobacterium sp. (assembly GCF_947253055.1). Classification (GTDB taxonomy): domain Bacteria; phylum Actinomycetota; class Actinomycetes; order Actinomycetales; family Actinomycetaceae; genus Arcanobacterium_A. The sequence continues at coordinate 6,368 of NZ_CAMXYE010000047.1, forward strand.
GTGGGATCGCAGGGGCGTTCTACGGGCGCGCATTTGCATCTGGAAATCCACCCAGGAGCTGGGATGAAGACCAGTGCGGTAGATCCGGCAGAGTTTTTAGCTAAGCACGGCGCGGTAGATATCGGAAGCTCTTGCCGGTAAATCGCTTAGAGATAAAAATTTTTTCGATAAAACTTTTACCTAGAAAATTTCTGTCGTTAGAATAAAAGCAGAGCGTATTAAATGAGCGTGCCTGGAAAGGTTTGATTATGTCTGCTGCCGGTAGAATGTGGAAATTACAGGAAAAGCCAATAGTTCTTGCACATCGCGCGGGGGGAAACGAGGCGCCCGAAAATTCGCTTCTCGCCTTTGCCAATATGGAAGAAAAAGGCTTTAAGTATATCGAAAGTGATGTGCACGCCAGCCGCGATGGGGTAGTGGTAATTTTTCATGACGATACTTTGGAACGCACGACGAACGGGCGCGGAAAAATTGCACATAAATCTTGGGCAGAGCTGGCCGAGGTACGGGACCACTCGGGGCATTCTCTATTGCGATTTGCAGATGTTTTAGAAAAATTTCCGCAGCTAGTCTTGAATATTGATTCTAAAGAGTGGCAGGTAATACGGCATTTAGTGCGTGAAATTAAAATTCACGACGCGCAGGAGCGCATTTCTCTCAGTTCCTTTAGTGAAATGCGCTTGAAAGTGTTGCGCCGTCTTCTCCCCGGCGTTACCTCTTCGCTCGGGGAAGGAGCGCTGGTATTGCTGGTATTAGCTGCGTACTTACCATCGCCATTGCAAAATATTCTCTGCTGGTTTGTGCCTGGCAATAAGCAAAAAGTAGAAGCGGTGCAAGTGCCGGTAGCAGCCTACGGAATAAAAATTATTACTCCGGCTTTTATTCGGCTGTGCCATCGGCGAGGTCTAGCGGTACACGTATGGACTATTAACGAAGAAGTGGAAATGCACCGACTTTTGGAGCTCGGTGTAGATGCTTTGATAACTGATGAGCCGAGCCGGGCGCGGCGCGTAATAGAGGATTTTTGGGCATCTAAGGCAGAAAATCGGCCCGAGTAATAGAATGCGATTAGGCGAAGAATATTCCGCCGCTTTAGTTTGTATTTTTAACTCACCGATAAGAGAGAATTCAATGGCGAATCGTAGGGAAGCCGATTTACTCGGCGAAAAAGAAGTGCCGGATAGTGCATACTACGGAATCCACACTCAGCGAGCGCTGGAAAATTTCCAGATTTCTAATAAAAAAGTGCGGGATATTCCGGATTTCGTGCGCGGAATGGTGCAGGTGAAAAAAGCCTGTGCACTTGCGAATGCCCAGTTAGGAGTACTACCAGAAGATATAGCCGCAGCTATTGTGGGAGCTTGCGATGAAGTACTGGAAAAAGGGCGTTGCCTTGAGGAGTTTCCAGTAGACCTATTTCAAGGTGGTGCAGGTACTTCTACCAATATGAACACCAATGAGGTGATCGCTAATTTAGCTTTAGAAGCGCTGGGCTATGAAAAAGGGCGTTACGATATTATTCATCCCAATGACCACGTGAATAAGTCCCAATCCACCAATGATACGTATCCGGTGGGGATTCGCCTCGCCGTATACCAAGAAGTACTGTGTCTATTGGAAGAACTGGAAAAGCTGGAGGCTGCTTTAGCGGTAAAAGGTGTGGAATTTGCGGGGATACTGAAAATGGGGCGTACCCAGTTGCAAGACGCCGTGCCGATGACGCTAGGGGAGGAATTTCAAGCTTTCGCCAGTTCTATTCAGAGTGCCAAAGAGGCGCTGGCGCAAGATGCGGAAAAATTGTTATACGTCAATTCAGGAGCCACGGCAATCGGCACCGGAGTAAATACGCCGGCGGGTTTTTCGCAAGTAGTGGCAGAAAAACTAGCTGAAGTTACGGGTTTAGCTATTAAAAATGCTCCTGACCTGATGGAAGCTACTTATGACAACGGCGACCATGTGCTTATTCATTCGCATTTGAAAAGATTGGCGCACAATCTCACCAAGATCTGTAATGATTTACGGCTACTTTCTTCGGGTCCGCGGGCGGGACTGAATGAGATAAATTTGCCGCAGATGCAGGCCGGATCTTCGATTATGCCCGCAAAAGTAAATCCGGTAATTCCGGAAGTGGTAAATCAAGTTTGCTTTAAGGTGATTGGCAACGATACAGCAGTATTGTTGGCGGCTGCGGCCGGTCAGTTGCAGCTAAATGTGATGGAGCCAGTGATTCTAGAGGCGATGAGTGAGTCTTTCCAGCTGCTCACTAATGCTTGCCGTACGCTGCGCCAGCGTTGCATTGAGGGAATTACGGCGAATCGGGAGATTATGCGTTCCTACGTCATGAATTCTATCGGTATCGTCACCTATCTCAACGATATTCTCGGGCATGAAAAAGGCGATTTAATTGGTAAAACTGCTGCTAAGAGCGGGAAAAATATAAAAGAAGTGGTTTTGGAATTAGGGCTGCTCACAGAAGAGGAAATCGATACCTATTTGTGTGAAGAGGTATTTTTGAATCCTGAGTTCTCCGGAAAGATATATAAGCCAGGTGAAAAAGGTTTGCCGCCCACTCCAAGTGCGAGTTGAGTTCAAAATTAGCTGAGTTCAAAACTAGCTTTTAATCTGCGCCCCGAACAGGATTCGAACCTGCGACCTTTCGCTCCGGAGGCGAACGCTCTATCCCCTGAGCTATCGGGGCAGATATATTTGCGATACTTTTTGTATCGGGTTTCAGTGTAGCAGTGAACGCCGCTAGATTCCGAACTAAGTTTTTGAAGTGTCACACGTAGCACATTGCAGCCGGGCAAATTACTTAATGGCTAAGTTCACCTCCACTCGCTAGAGGCTCTGCCGCCCGGCTCGGTAGAATGCAATTATGACTCCTGAGGAACTTGCTGAACTTATTGCGAAATCATTGCGCCAGGTGCGTGCGAATAAAGAAATTACTTTTACGGATACGGATATGCCTGCCGTGCGAGTAGAGCGCCCGCGGGCCCGGGCGCATGGCGATTGGTCTACTAATATAGCTATGCAGTTGGCGAAAAAAGCGGGCTTAGCTCCGCGCGATTTAGCGGAGATTTTAGCTGCTGAGCTGCGTAAGGAAAGCGGCATTGCCAAAGTAGAAGTGGCGGGTCCGGGATTCCTCAATATCTATTTACAGGCGGCAGCAGCAGGAGAATTGGCGCGCAGTATTGTGGAAGCGGGAGCTGCCTACGGCACTTCTACCGTCAATAAAGGGCAGACAATTAACTTGGAATATGTTTCCGCTAATCCCACTGGCCCAATCCATATAGGCGGTGCACGCTGGGCAGCTGTGGGTGATTCTTTAGCACGAATCCTGGCAGCTACTGGTGCAAAAGTGGTACGTGAATACTATTTCAATGATCACGGCGCACAAATAGATAGATTTTCTTCTTCCCTTCTCGCGCGCTCGCGTGGAGAAGAAGTGCCAGCAGATGGCTACGGTGGGGAATATATTTCCACTATTGCTGCTCAGGTACAGGCTGAGCATCCGGAAGTGGATTTCGCCGGGCTCCCACGAGAAAAAGCGCAGGAACTTTTCCGTAAATACGGCGTAGCGCAGATGTTTGCAGAAATAAAAAAGGAACTTACCGATTTTCGAGTGGAATTTGATGTTTATTTTCATGAAGATTCCCTTTACTCCTCAGGAGAAGTAGAAGAAGCCTTAAAGCAGTTAAGAGAGCGGGGTGCCCTCTACGAAAAAGATGGCGCCACGTGGGTGCGCACTAAAGAATTTGGTGATGATAAAGACCGCGTAGTAATAAAAACTAATGGGGAAACTGCCTACTTTACGGGTGATATCGCTTATTACCTCAATAAACGCCGGCGGGGAAGCGACTGCGCCATCTATTTGCTAGGAGCGGACCATCACGGATATATCGGGCGGATGTATGCGATGGCGCGCGCGTTTGGAGATGAAGCGGGCAGCGGAAAAAATATGGAAATCCTCATCGGGCAATTAGTGAATCTTTTACAGGATGGGGAACCGGTACGGATGTCAAAACGAGCCGGTAATGTGGTGGTGCTCAGCGATTTAGTGGAAGCGGCCGGAGTAGATGCGGCGCGCTATTCACTGGTGCGCAGTGCAATGGATACGCCCTTGGAAATTGATTTAGCACTAATATCTGCGCACACCAACGATAACCCCGTCTATTACGTACAGTATGCGCATGCGCGTATCTGCTCAGTAGCGCGCAATGCGCAAGAGCATGGAGTGGAACGGCGTGATTTTGATCCGGCTTTATTGAATACGCAGACGGATAAGGATCTGCTCGCCACTTTAGCTCGCTATCCGGAAGTGGTAGCCCAGGCGGCGGAACTGCGCGAACCGCACCGAATTGCGCGCTATATTGAGGAAGTAGCGGGGGCCTATCATGCTTGGTATGGTAAATCGCGTGTCACTCCGCGCGCTAGTGATCCCGTGACTGCTACTCATCGGGCGCGTTTATGGTTGAATGACGCCGCCGGGCAAGTACTAGCAAATGGGTTGCAGCTTCTGGGAGTAGCCGCTCCGCAGCAAATGTGAAAGTAGAGAGCCGCATCGGGCAGAGCAGGAGGAAAAGATGAATTTGGAAAATGTGGCTGCCCCTCGCCCAGATAATAGCTGGAGCGGAATTTGGTCGCAGCAGGTGGAAGTGCTTGCGCAGGGGGAATATGCGGTGGCGAAAATTCCGGTAAGTGATTTAGCTGCTCGTTTTGGTACTCCGCTGTATATCCTCGATATCGCAGATGCGCGGGCCCGCGC
>NZ_CAMXYE010000048.1 GCF_947253055.1 uncultured Arcanobacterium sp.
ATATATTATAGTGTTTTTCTATTTATTTTCGAGCTGCGGAGTACATATTTACTACCCGCCCGTGGATAGAAAAAGAATCGGCTTCTACCTTTTTTGGAGTAGAAGCCGATTCTCAATTATTAGCTTTGCTTTTCAAGGCTACCGCCAGCTGCTTCTACTTTGCGCTGCGCTGCAGCAGACCAAGCATCCACTTTGACGTTTACCTTTACAGTAATTTCTCCGTCACCGAGTAATTTCACTGGTTCCTTCGGGCGTACCGCGCCTTTAGCTACCAGATCCGCCACGGTGATTTCGCCACCTGCGGGGAAGAGCTCAGAAAGCTTATCCAAATTTACTACTTGGTATACTACGCGCGCTGGATTCTTGAATCCCCGCAACTTCGGAAGGCGCATATGCAAAGGCATCTGCCCACCTTCGAAGCCACGCCGCACGGTATTCCGAGCTTTCGTACCTTTAGTACCACGCCCGGCCGTCTTACCTTTCGAACCTTCACCGCGGCCTACTCGCGTACGGGACTTATTGGCACCCGGAGCAGGCACTAAATCGTGCAGCTGGAGAATATCTACCGATTCTGTAGTTTCTTTTTCCGCCATTAGTCTACCTCCTCCACGATTAAGAGATGTTCGATTTTCTTAATCATGCCACGTGTAGCTGCATTATCTTCCCGAGTCACCGACTGGTGGATTTTATGCAGCCCCAACGAGCGCATAGTATCGCGCTGGCTCTTTGTAGAGCCTACCAAACCGCGCTTCTGCGTAATTTTTAATTTCATGATGCGCTCACTCCTGCCGCTGCCGCTTCATTTTCTTCCTGAGCAGCAGCAATTTCTGCGTCTTCCCGCTCTTTTGCTTCGTGCTCAGCCCGAGCCCGCAGCATGAACGCCGGTGCTACTCTATCGAGTGGCAAACCCCGCCGTGCTGCTACCGCTTCTGGCTGTTCCAGCTTCCGCAAAGCCGCAATAGCACCCCGCACAATATTCAGCGCATTCGAAGATCCGAGAGATTTGCTGAGTACATCATGAATACCAGCGCACTCCATGACGGCACGCACCGGGCCACCGGCAATTACACCGGTACCAGGAGCAGCTGGACGCAGCAAAACTACACCCGCTGCATCTTCGCCCTGCACGATATGCGGAATAGTGGTACCGATACGCGGAATGGTAAAGAAATTCTTCTTTGCGTCTTCCGTACCTTTAGCAATTGCTGCCGGTACTTCCTTCGCTTTACCATATCCGACGCCGAGCGTACCATTGCCATCGCCTACCACTACTAGAGCAGTGAAAGACATTCTCCGGCCGCCCTTTACCGTCTTAGCTACGCGGTTAATACTGACGACGCGCTCGATATAAGTATTCTTTTCTTCGGCGCGACGATTGGTGCGGCGACCGCCTTTCCGGTCACCCCGGCGGTTATCGCGCTCTGCGCGCCCGCTTTCCTTATCCGAGCTTTCCACTCTGTTCTGCTCTTCAGCAGCCATAAGTTCTTCCTCTCGTTGTGCCATTACAACTCCAGCCCTGCCGCACGCGCGCCGTCTGCCACTGCAGCCACACGCCCGTGATACTTATTGCCACCACGGTCAAATACTACTTTGGTAATTCCAGCATCGAGGGCTCGCTTTCCTATCAGCTTGCCAACTTCACTAGCTTTATCTACCTTATCTGCCGTGCTTGCACGCAGCTCTGCTTCCATAGTGGAAGCGGAAGCCAAAGTACGCCCTACCGTATCGTCAATTACCTGCGCCACCATATGCCGATTAGAGCGGGTGACTACCAAACGTGGGCATTCAGTGGTGCCAGAAATGCGTTTGCGTAGGCGGGCATGACGACGCGCCCGAGCAGTAAATCTGTTCTTATGCTTAGTTAAAGCAGCCATCACTTACCAGCCTTTCCAGCCTTGCGGCGGATGTGTTCATCAGCGTACTTAACGCCTTTGCCCTTATAAGGTTCCGGCAGGCGCAGCTTGCGGATACGAGCAGCCGTTTCGCCTACGAGTTCTTTAGAAATTCCCAATACGGAAAGTTTCGTCTGGCCGTCTACCTGAAAAGTAATTCCTTCCGGAGCTTTTACCAGAATAGGATGCGAATAGCCGAGAGAAAACTCTAAATCAGCGCCTTTCGGTACCACGCGGTAGCCGGTGCCCACGATTTCTAGATCTTTCTTATATCCAGTAGTCACGCCAACTACATTATTGTAAATAAGAGTGCGTGCTAAACCGTGTAAAGAGCGAGTTTCCCGCTCCTCATTAGGCCGAGTGAACACTACTTCGTTGTCAGCTATCTTAATTTCAATAGGTTCCGGTATGTACTGGGTAAGTTCACCTTTCGGTCCTTTTACCCGCACATTCCGCCCTTCCAGGGTGACTTCCACACCAGAAGGAATGGTTACAGGAAGTTTACCAATACGCGACATAATGTATCTTCCTTCCCTTACCATACGTAGGCAAGGACTTCCCCGCCTACTCCCTGAGTCTTAGCTTCGCGGTCGGTGAGCACGCCAGAAGATGTAGAAAGAATTGCTACACCTAGCCCGCCCAGTACCTGCGGTAGTTTCGTAGACTTCGCATATACCCGAAGTCCTGGCTTGGAAATCCGCCGAATACCCGCAAGCGAGCGCTCGTGGTTCGGACCGAATTTCAGAGTGAGGGTGAGAGTCTTACCAACTTTCGCATCCTCTACCTCATATTTAGCAATATATCCTTCGCGCTCGAGGATATCGGCGATACTCGCCTTCATTTTTGAGTACGGCATAGATACCGACTCATGGAATGCTGAATTGGCATTCCGCAGACGCGTCAGCATGTCTGCAATCGGGTCTGTCATTGACATTGGGCAAAGCCCTTTCCCGTTATGGTTTCCGTATGGACCTATAACGTAGATTCTTACCAGCTGGACTTCTTTACACCCGGGAGTTCGCCCCGATGGGCAAGCTCACGCAGGCAGATACGGCATAAACCGAACTTGCGATATACCGAATGGGGGCGGCCACAGCGCTGGCAGCGCGTATAGGCACGCACCTGAAACTTCGGCTTCCGAGCAGCCTTATTCTTTAAAGCAGTTTTCGCCATCTCAGTCCTCCTTGAATGGGAATCCCAGGTAACGCAGCAAAGCGCGTCCCTCGTCATCGTTCTTTGCAGTCGTAACTACGGTAATATCCATGCCACGCACCCGATCAATTTTATCTTGATCAATCTCGTGGAATACCGCCTGCTCGGTCAAACCAAAAGTATAGTTGCCGTTGCCATCAAACTGCTTTGGAGAAAGTCCGCGGAAATCGCGAATACGTGGCAGAGCAGTGGAAAGAAGCCGGTCAAGGAACTCCCACATTCTATCGCCACGCATAGTCACGTGCGCACCAATCGGTACACCCGCGCGCAGCTTGAACTGCGCGATAGACTTACGAGCCCGCGTCACCTGCGGCATCTGCCCGGTAATCACTTTCAAATCTTCAATTGCACCAGTAATAGCTTTCGAATCGTGCGCAGCTTCGCCCACGCCCATATTCACCACTATCTTTACCAGTTGCGGGACGCTATTTACGTTTGCATAGCCGAACTGATCTTGCATCTTCTGTGCAATCTCTTTCCGGTATTTCTCCTTGAGACGAGGCATGTGATGTACTTCCGTGCTCACAGTTCAATCTCCTCTCCGGCGCGCCGGCCAATCCGTTCCCGCACAATTTTCTTTCTACCGTTGCGTTCTACTTCCACTTCCCGGAAGCCTACCCGTACCGGTTTCTTATCCGGGCCGAGCAGCGCCACATTAGAAATATGGATAGGAGCTTCTACAGTTTCAATACCACCAGTAGCTGCTCCACGCTCGGTACGCCCTACGCGAGTGTGCTTCTTTACCCGCTGTACGCCCTCTACGATTACGCGATTTTCCTTCGGAAATACCTGCAGTACTCGCCCTTGCTGGCCCTTATCGCGCCCAGCAATGACCTCTACCAGGTCTCCTTTCTTGATCTTCGCCATCAGATTACCTCCGGTGCCAATGAAACAATCCGCATGAATTTCTTATCACGCAGTTCCCGCGCCACCGGCCCGAAAATACGGGTACCGCGCGGCTCATGGTCGTCTTTAATCAAAACGGCTGCATTTTCACCAAAGCTGATGTATGAACCATCGATGCGGCGAGTTTCTTTTTTCGCACGGACGATTACAGCTTTCACCACATCGCCCTTCTTTACATTTCCGCCGGGAATAGCGTCCTTAACGGTGGCGACTATTACATCGCCAATTCCGGCGTAGCGCCGGCCGGATCCACCGAGCACCCGAATGCAAAGAATTTCTTTCGCACCGGTGTTGTCGGCGACCTTAAGCCGAGACTCCTGCTGGATCATTTATTTCTCCTTCGTCGTGCTGGTTCTCTTAAGAAGAGCCTTGCCGAACGGGTGAGAGGCAAAAAGCCCCTCACTTTGCCTTTTCAATAATCTCTGCCACGCGGAAATGCTTATTAGCAGACAGCGGGCGGGTTTCCATAATGGATACGAGGTCGCCTACGCGCACTTCGTTGTTCTCATCGTGGGCTTTTACGCGCTTCGTATGCGTCTGTACTTTTCCATACAAACCATGCTTACGCCGCTCTTCCACGGCAACCACAACGGTCTTATCCATTTTGTCGCTTACCACGTATCCACGCATCACTTTGCGGTGATTGCGGGAAAGTGGCTGAGTATTTTCTTCGCTCACTTTAGACCTCATTTCTTAGCCGTCGGAGCAGTACGGATGCCGAGCTCTCGCTCCCGGGCAATGGTGTAGATACGTGCGATATTACGCCGTACCTCCTGCAAACGCCCCGAATCTTCCAGACGGTGCGTGACTGCCGAGAAACGCAGGTTAAAAAGCTCTTCTTTTGCTTCCTTGAGCTTCTCAGCCAACTCGCCGTCAGTGAGCTTATCCAGCTCTGCAGTGGTAATTCCTCTAGCCATTATTCACCCTCCTCGCGCGAGATAAAGCGGGTTTTAATTGGGAGTTTATGCATAGCGCGCAAAAGAGCTTCCCGCGCTAAGGTCTCCTCAACACCAGCAATTTCAAACATAACGCGCCCGGGCTTCACATTGGCAACCCAAGTCTCTACCGGACCTTTACCAGAACCCATACGCAGACCAAGAGCTTTCTTAGTGAGCGGGCGATCTGGGAAAATGTTAATCCATATCTTGCCCCCACGCTTTACGTGGCGGGTCATTGCAATACGCGCAGCTTCAATCTGTCGATTGGTAATGTAGGCATGTTCCAGAGCCTGCACCCCATATTCGCCGAACGCCAATTCATTGCCGCCTTTAGACATGCCATGACGGTCGGGACGATGCTGCTTACGATACTTTGTGCGGCGGGGAATGAGCATTAAACTCAGGCCTCCGTTTCCTGTGTTGGAGCAGTTTCCGGAGCCGGAGCGGCCGGAGCAGCTTCTGCTGCCGGGGCAGCGGCTTCTACCGGTACCTGCTGATCCTGTATCTGCTGATCCTGTACCTGCTGATTATCGCGGCCTCCGCGCCGTCCACGGCGGTTTCCGCGTCGGGCATTGCCAGCCCGTCCCTTCTGGGATTTCTCAGCTAAAGAGCGGTAATATTCCTGATCGGTCATATCGCCGCGATAGATCCAGACTTTTACACCAATCCGCCCGAAAGTAGTGCGGGCTTCGAAAAAGCCGTAATCAATATTCGCTCGCAGTGTATGGAGCGGTACGCTACCTTCACTGTAGAATTCCGAGCGAGACATTTCGGCACCACCTAGCCGACCCGAGCACTGAACGCGAATACCTTTCGCGCCCGCCCGCTGGGCAGATTGGATACCTTTACGCATAGCGCGCCGGAAGGAAACACGTGCCGAGAGCTGCTCGGCGATTCCTTGCGCCACTAACTGGGCATCCGCTTCCGGATTCTTAACTTCCAAAATATTCAGCTGTACCGCTTTTCCGGTCATTTTCTCCAAATCAGTACGGAGACGATCGGCTTCCACACCGCGCCGGCCAATTACGATACCGGGACGAGCAGTGTGAATATCGATAACCACCCGTTCGGTGCGGCGCTCAATATGTACTCTGGAGATTCCGGCTCGCTCTAATCCTTTGGTCAGCAGCTCCCGAATTTTAATATCCTCACCCAAGTAATCAGCATAGCGCTGACCTTCTTTGGCGGAATCGGAAAACCACCGAGCGCGGTGATCAGTAGTGATGCCGAGGCGGAACCCAGTAGGGTTTACTTTCTGTCCCACAATCAGGCTCCTTTCTCGTTCTTTTCATTGCTGACGATGATGGTAATATGACTCGTCCGCTTCAGAATGCGGTTCGCCCGGCCTTGCGCCCGGGGGCGAATACGCTTCATAGTCGGCCCTTCGTCAACATACGCAGCTAAGATATAAAAATCAGCTTCGTCAAAGCGCTCACCGGCCTGATCGGCGGCATACTGCGCATTAGCAAGTGCAGAGAGCACAATTTTCTTTACATCCCGAGCTACCGCCTGCGGTGCATACGTAAGCACGTCGACGGCATCCAGAGCCCGCTTGCCGCGAATTTCATTCACCACGCGGCGCGATTTCTGGGGCGTGACGCGCACGAACCGTGCTTGCGCCTTAGCTTCCATAATTTTGCCTATCTCTTTCTCGTGCTACGCCCCTCAGCGGCGGCGTCCTTTTTTGTCTTCTTTATCGTGCCCACGGAAGGTGCGCGTAGGAGCAAATTCTCCTAGCTTGTGCCCTACCATGGATTCAGTGATGAATACCGGCACGTGCTTGCGTCCATCATGCACGGCAATGGTATGCCCCAGAAAATCTGGAGTAATCATCGACCGACGCGACCAAGTTTTAATCACGTTCTTGGTATTCTTTTCGTTCTGTTCGTCGATTTTCTTCAACAGATGGGCATCGACAAAAGGACCCTTTTTCAAACTACGCGGCATTGCTCATCTCCTCCTGATTAGCGCTTCTTACCGGTCTTGCGACGGCGCACAATGAGCTTGTCGCTGGGTCGATTAGGATGACGGGTTCGTTTTTCTTTCTGACCCCACGGCGTAACCGGATGCCGGCCACCGGAAGTCTTACCTTCACCGCCACCATGTGGGTGGTCTACCGGGTTCATTACAACACCACGAACAGTTGGGCGAATTCCCCGCCAACGGCTCCGGCCTGCTTTACCCCAAATCATATTGGAATGCTCAGCATTTCCAACTTCGCCTACCGTAGCGCGGCAAGCAGCTTCCACATTGCGAATTTCGCCAGATGGCATCCGCAACTGCGCATATTTGCCTTCTTTTGCTACTAGCTGTACCGATACACCTGCCGAACGCGCAATCTTTGCTCCCCCACCGGGACGCAACTCTACTGCGTGCACCACAGTACCTACGGGGATATTGCGCAGCTGGAGATTATTGCCGGGCTTAATATCAGCCGCTGGGCCATTCTCCACCATCATTCCCTGCCGGAGGTTTTCCGGAGCGAGAATATAGCGCTTTTCGCCGTCTACGTAATGCAATAGAGCAATACGCGCACTGCGATTTGGATCGTATTCAATATGAGCAACCCGAGCGGAGATTCCGTCCTTATCGTGACGACGGAAATCAATTACCCGGTACTGACGCTTATGGCCACCGCCCTTATGGCGAGTAGTAATGCGCCCATTATTATTGCGCCCACCAGTTTTAGAAAGCGGACGAACCAGCGACTTCTCCGGCGTAGACCGGGTGATCTCAGCGAAGTCGGCAACGTTCGCACGGCGACGACCAGGAGTCGTCGGCTTGTACTTACGAATTCCCATGAGTTCTTATCCTCAATCTCTCCGCCGGATTAACCGACAATATTTCCGTAGATATCGATTGTGCCTTCACGCAGGGTGACGATAGCGCGCTTAGTAGCTTTCCGCTGTCCAATTCCCTGCCGGGTACGCTGCTTTTTACCAGCCCGATTAATCGTATTAACCGAAGCTACCCGCACCCGGAAAATCTGCTCGATAGCAATTTTAATTTCCGTCTTATTGGCATCTGGAGCTACGTAAAAAGTGTATTTACCTTCGTCTTCCAGTCGCGTGGATTTTTCCGTAGCGACCGGCGCCAGAATAATATCGCGCGGATCTTTATTCTTCAGCGCAGCGAGCGAATCACTCATTTCGTCTCCTCCTTCGTATTGTCAGCTACCCACGCCGTGAACGCCTCTTCTAAGAAAATGACGTCTTCCGCGGCCAGCACATCATAAGAATTGAGCTGATCGGCGAAAATGAGCTGTACCTGCGGAAGGTTGCGCAAAGAAAGCGCATTAACTTCGTCGGCACGCCCTACTACTACCAGAGCTTTACGCAGATCATTCACTTTTTCCAGCAACTTCACTGCTGTCTTCGTGGACGGAGTATCTCCCTCTACGAAGCCCTTTACGATATGTATCCGCTCATGGCGAGCACGATCCGAAAGCGATTGGCGCAGCGCCGCTGCCACCATCTTCTTCGGGGTACGCTGCGAGTAATCCCGCGGGCGCGGCCCATGCACAGTACCACCACCGGTGAAATGCGGAGCACGAATCGAACCCTGCCGAGCGCGGCCAGTACCCTTTTGCCGGAAAGGCTTGATACCGCCACCGCGAACTTCGCCGCGAGTCTTCGTCTTATGGGTACCTTGGCGAGCTGCTGCCAGCTGCGCCACTACTACTTGATGCAATAAAGGAATATTTACCTCGACGTCAAACAGCTCCGCCGGCAGCGTGGCTGTACCAGCTTTTTCACCGGCATAGTCGAGAATATCTACCTTGAAGTCTGCCATTTATATCAGGCTCCCTTCACGGCGGTACGGATCATAACAACGCCGCCTTTATTTCCGGGTACTGCACCCTTCACTAAAAGCAAATCGTTATCTGTATCGATGGATTGGATCTGTAAATTCTGGGTGGTAACGCGCGCATTACCCATGCGCCCGGCCATTCTCATCCCGCGGAATACCCGCGACGGAGTAGAACAAGCTCCAATAGAACCAGGCTTCCGGTGATTACGATGTGCACCGTGGGAAGCGGAAACTCCGGCAAAGCCGTGCCGCTTCATTACTCCCGCAAAACCCTTACCTTTGGATTTGCCAATTACGTCCACCAACTGCCCAGCGGTAAAAGTTTCAACTCCAATTTCCTGCCCGAGCGTATAAGTAGAAGCATCTGCTGTGCGCACTTCCGCTACATGACGGCGAGGTTCTACCCCAGCCTGTGCAAAATGCCCTTGTAAAGGCTTGGTGACGTTCTTACCCTTCAGCTCTCCAGAGGCCAGCTGAATGGCTTCATAGCCATCTTTCTCAGTGGTACGAATCTGAGTCACTACATTCTTGCCTACTCGTACGACGGTGACTGGAATCAGATTAGCGTTCTCATCCCAGACCTGCGTCATTCCGAGCTTCGTACCCAGCACTGCCTTAACCGGCTTAGCTGCGGCGCTTTTCATGTTCTTAACCATACTGCGTTACCTCAGAGCTTTATCTCTACATTTACGTCTGCCGGTAAATCCAGCCGCCGTAAAGTGTCAATTGTCTTCAGAGTCGGATCGACAATATCGATAAGCCGCTTATGCGTACGCATTTCAAACTGCTCACGACTGTCCTTGTACTTGTGGGGCGAGCGAATAACTGTGAAAACATTTTTCTCAGTCGGCAACGGCACCGGTCCCACAACCGACGCTCCAGTACGGGTAACTTCGTCGACGAGCTTTTTCGCTGCACTGTCGATGACCTCATGGTCATAAGACTTCAGACGGATGCGGATTTTCTGTCCCGCCATGGCGTCGTCTCCCTCTCTATACCGCGGTGCCACCGAACCCCGCACTCGGGCGTGTCGCGCGATATACTACGTTCAGCCCTATGCAATTGTTGATGAACACCCTTGTGATGAACCGAAGCATTTGCCGCTTCGGCAAAGTTTCTTCTCGGATTTTCCGAGCAACCTAATCAGTATTACAAACTACCGCATTACTCAGCAAGTTACAGCTGCATTTGGTGGTCTATCGCACTGAGAGGCCTCATCCGTACAAAACGGACCGGATAATTATTTTACTCCCCTGGCCTCGCTCTGCCAAATAAAATAGCTGTGAAAAGACTTACCCCGCTGCCCGCTCCACAAAAAATTAAGCTAAGAGTTCGTATGAGTGTGGAAGTAAAACAATATGCGGGTAAAACGATATGAGGATAAAAACAGATAAATGAAGATAAAAAGGCGGGCACATCTTTTCGATGTGCCCGCCTAAGATTCAGCAAGCTGTACTTAAATCAATAAGTCACTTACTTAATGATCTTGGTGACTTTACCTGATCCAACGGTGTGCCCGCCTTCACGAATAGCAAAGCCTAGACCTTCTTCCATAGCAATCGGCTGAATGAGCTCTACAGTCATTTCCGTATTGTCGCCCGGCATAACCATTTCGGTGCCTTCCGGCAGGGTGATTACACCAGTTACGTCCGTGGTACGGAAGTAGAACTGTGGGCGGTAGTTGGAGAAGAACGGGTTGTGACGGCCGCCTTCTTCCTTCTTCAGCACGTATACCTGAGCTTCGAAGTTGGTGTGCGGGGTAATGGAACCCGGCTTGGCTACAACCTGGCCGCGCTCTACATCTTCGCGACGGGTGCCACGGAGCAAGAGACCGCAGTTTTCGCCAGCGTCTGCGTGATCCATCGACTTGTGGAACATCTCGATACCGGTAACGGTGGTCTTCTGCGGATCGCGAATACCGAGGATTTCTACTTCCTCATTCAAGTTCAGCATGCCACGCTCTACACGGCCGGTCACTACGGTACCGCGGCCGGTAATGGTGAAGACGTCTTCAATAGGCATCAAGAAGGGCTTATCAAGATCGCGTACCGGATCCGGGAAGTAGTTATCTACTTCGTTCATAAGCTCGAGAATGGAATCTACCCACTTCTCATCGCCTTCCAGAGCCTTCAGAGCGGAAATGCGCACTACTGGAGCATTATCGCCGTCGAACTCCTGCGAAGAGAGCAGATCGCGAACTTCCATTTCTACGAGCTCGATGAGCTCTTCGTCGTCTACCATATCGCACTTGTTCAGAGCGACGATGATATCCGGCACGCCCACCTGACGAGCGAGCAGTACGTGCTCACGGGTCTGAGCCATGGGGC
>NZ_CAMXYE010000049.1 GCF_947253055.1 uncultured Arcanobacterium sp.
ACTTTTGCCCGTGGGCGGTAATTTGTGCTTGTAGATTTCTGCCGATTATCACCTCATAGGGATTTACACCCGCCGAGTGAAGTATTTGTTGCGGGCTCTGAAGAGTTTCTAAGACTTTTTCCACTACAAAAGCAGCTGGGCGGGAATCAGAAAAAAATGTGCAAGTAGCTAAATCACGATAATAATGCATGCGTTCACGGCGCAATTTTTGCATTTCAGCTTCTGCATTAGTAGTGAAAATAGGGCGCTGGGTGCGCGATTTTTGCACGCGCGCTGCGAGCACTTGGTCAGCGGCGTCAATTAAAAATACTCGCTGCCCCTTTAAAGCGGCACGGGTATCGGGATTTAGTATGGCACCTCCCCCGAGCGAAAGTATCCCGCTAAAATCGGTGAGTGCAGAAATAATTGCTTGGGATTCGACACGGCGAAATTCTTTTTCTCCCGCCGTCGCGAAAATTTCGGCAATACTGCGGCCAGTTTTTTCTCTAATCAAAGTATCGGAATCGCGGAAAGCTACTCCGAGCCGGCGGGCCACCAACCGCCCGACGGTAGATTTACCGGCTCCCGGCATACCGATAAAAATAACTTTTGGCTGCATTTTATTTTCTTTCTGGAGGAATCGCGGCTTGAAAACTCGCTAAATTACGGCGTACTTCCACGAGGCTATCTCCCCCAAATTTTTCGACCATAGCTTCGGCCAGCACGAGAGCTAACATTGCCTCTCCGATTATACTTCCAGGTACTATGGCGGTGGTATCGGAACGCTGATGAATAGCCGTTGCTTCGGCTCCAGTGCTGATATCGATAGTGCGCAGAGCTCGAGGTACAGTAGAGATAGGTTTAAAGGCGATTCGCACTACCAAGGCAGCTCCATTCGATATACCGCCTTCAATTCCACCGGCATTATTACTGAGCCGCTCTAGATGATCTGCTTCCTTGATTATTTCATCGTGGGCGTTAGTTCCATACTGAGCAGCTGCCGCAAATCCAGCGCCTATTTCCACCCCTTTTACAGCCGGGATAGACATCATTGCCGCAGCTACTTTAGCGTCTAATCTATTGGCCGGTACCGCGTAGGTACCTAATCCGATGGGGACTCCCTCGGCAGTTATTTCTGCGATTCCTCCCACAGTATCGCCACTTTTTTGGGCTTTATCTATTTCAGTGCAAAAAAGTGCTTCTGTATTTGCATCGAGAGTGCGCACCGGAGAAGCATCTAGGGCGGGAATATCTGCCGCGGTGGCAGTCCGATAATTTTCCGCTGCCACTTTACCTACTCGAACTATCTGTGAAGTAATTTTTATACCGGCCGCTTGCTCTAAAAAACTGGCGGCTAGAGATCCGAGTACCACTCGTGCCGCTGTTTCGCGCGCGGAAGCCCGCTCAAGTACGGGGCGTATATCTGTAAAACCATATTTATTCATTCCCGCTAAATCGGCATGCCCGGGGCGCGGGCACGTCAACGGTTTTCCCCGTGGGAGTTCTCGCTCATCTCCGCGGCCATTTTCTAACTCTAAAGCGGAAGCAGTAGGCTGCGGATTCATAACAGTTTTCCATTTTTCCCATTCGGGATTGGCGATTTCGATAGCGATAGGAGATCCAATACTCTTCCCCTGGATGAGGCCACTTAAAATTTTTATTTCATCATTTTCAAATTTTTGCCGGCTTCCCCGCCCGTAGCCGACTCGCCGACGGTATAACGCATTTTTAATATCGCGTTCCGAGATTTCTACTCCGGCGGGCATTCCTTCTAAAAGTGCTATTAAGGATTGCCCGTGTGATTCTCCTGCCGTACTCCAACGCATCATACTTCCATAATGCCATGCGCCAATAAAAAATTCTGCCTAGATAGCTCCGCTAAATACTTAAACTAATGCCAGAGCAAGGAACCAGCCAGTAAAAATAGCGGGCCCGAGCGCAAAAGAATTTTTAGAGGCTTTAGGTAAAGAAGCTTTACAGTGTCGATAGCTAATTTTACTAATTGCTAAGAGAGCGGCGGCAACAAAAGTGTAAAACACCGTATAAAAAGCGGCAGCGGGTACGTAGAGAAAACTAAAAGTGCTGGTGGCTGCCAACAGTGGCACATCGCCTTTTCCTAGGCCGCCACACTTGGAAAGGAAAGTGAAAATGCCCTGAAGAGAACTCAAAATCAGCAGGGCAAATGCGAGTTGTAAGAGGGAAAATATATTTTTTCTCCAGCCAATTCCGCTGCTGAGTAGCAGGCTGAAAATAACTGCATAAGTCCAAATGTGCAGCAAATATCCGCGGCGATAATCGATATAGGCATTTATGCCGCAAGGAATACCGAAAGCTAGGGAGTTGCTAAGCCAAAATAGCGAAAAATTTTTCCCCCAACTGAGCAGTAAAATAATTCCTCCGAGCGCACCGATGAGCAGAAAAAATTGGCCGGTATTTAAGCAACCCAGCGTTAAATTATGAGTAACAGTAGCGCCAATATGGGGAACTTTTTTCTGGCGTCTATCGGGCATAGAGTGCATAGCGTAAGTATAAAAATTTGCCAGAGTGAAAATCGCTGGCGAAATTAACTGTGGAAAGTACGGGCGTTTTTGGTGGCTGTAGACATCTAAAGTACTTGTCGCATTTGCTCCACATCTGGATCTTTACCAGTGAAAAGCCGCATCTGTAAAATAGCTTGATGTAAAAGCATTAATTTACCAGGTATTACGCTCCCGCCTGCCGCTTGCCATGCTGCCACTAAACGGCTCGGATAAGGATCGTAAGCCACGTCTAATAAAAATTTTCCCGTTAAATCAGTGCCAGCAAGTTGCGCGGCGATTTCGTCCGCCACGCCCGCCGGCAAAGTAGAAATAAGTAAATCAGTATCTTGAATATGCTCCGGCGCAGCCGCTAGTAGATGAGTAGATAGCGATACTCCCAGATTATGTGCAGTGGCAAATACAGTACCAGGCCCAGCCAGACGGCGGGCGCAAACTTCAATCTCCGCCACCTTTAGCTGTGCTAAAGCGGCTAATGCCGAAGAGGCCGTAGCACCAGAACCGAGTATAAGCGCTTTTTTATAGCTACGGCCGGGGGCGATTTCCGTAATCGCATTTACTATTCCCCCGATATCGGTATTAAATCCGATAAACATACGGCTTTTTCCCAGTGGCTGGCAAATAAGAGTATTTACTACCTGCACTTTTTGGGCCAAGTCGTCAGCCATATCCGCACAGTTAAAGGCTTCCCGTTTCAGCGGCATAGTGACGGCGAAACCATCCCACTTGGTACCCGCTTTTTCCAAGAAATCGGCTAATTCTCCGGCCGAAATTTTTATTTTAGAAAAATCGCTAATTCCCGCGCCCGCCGCATATAGACGAGGAGAGAGAGAATGCGCTATGGGATCGCCCAGTACGGCTCCGCGCATATTTCCTACCTATTTGCTTTTTTCGTCGTGATTATTTTCAAACCACTTCCGGAATTCTTGCACATTTTTATTGTGCTCTTCGATGTTATCGGTAAATTTCGTCTCTCCCGTATGCAGATTTATCGTCACGAAATAAATCCAATTTCCCGCGGGCGGATTAATCGCAGCCTTAATAGCACTAATAGAAGGATTAGAAATAGGAGCTGGCGGTAATCCCGGGTGCTTATAAGTGTTATACGGATTATCTGATTCTAGATCGCTCTGGGTAGGTACTCCTCCGCTCTTTCCTACTCCATAGAGTACAGTAGAATCCATCTGCAGATATCCGTGGGCTTCGCCGCTTTGTGCCAAACGATTTTCTATTACGCGAGCTACTTTTCCGTAATGTTCCGGCCAGTTCACTTCGCGCTCCACTATCGAAGCTATCAATATGTATTGCTGCCAGCTATCTTTCGGAACTCCTAAACTCTGCATTTCTTTAATGCGCTCTTCTACCAGCTGGGAAAGGGCTGCTTGCGCAGTGGTACCCGGAGCATACTCATAGGTCTTCGGAGCGAGCCAACCTTCTAAATTGCCTCCTGCTTCTTTTGGTAGACCCAATGCGGCAGGATCAGCAGCGGCCGCTTTTATTTCTTCTAAAGGTAGTGAAAGCACATTAGCTAGCCGCTCATAGATTTGCTGCGCCGTGAAGCCTTCCGGAATAGTGACCGTCAATTCGGCGCGGTTTGCCGGAGCTAATAGAGCTGCTACCGCATTTGCCGCCGACATTTTTTTCTGTAATTTATAGCTACCAGCCTGAATAGACCCCGCTTTGGGATTTTTATTAAAAGCCTTAATAAAGGCCATCTGCGAAGCCACCACATCCTCTTTATAAAGAATATTGGCAATATCGGCTCCTAAAGATCCCTCAGGAATATCCACCACTACTACTTCACCATTACCGCTACCTTCATAATCGGGAATATTTCTACTGGAAATAAAATCGCGGGCTTTAGGTAATACCACTACTGCGCCACAGACCACCAAGGCCGTGACGATGCAGAGTATGATTGCGGTGCGAAAATTCCCGCGCGAAGCAGAATTTTTATTTTTCACTGGTGTGTCCTTTCACCGAAAGACCTGGTTGCCGGCCGGTACGGCGTGCAAAATCAAGAGCACTCTCTAAAATAATAACTGCTGCAGCTTGATCTACAAGTGGTTTATGCTTTATTTCTCGTAATCCGGCTTCCTGCAATTGCCGATGTGCACTTACGCTGCTGAGCCTCTCATCGATCATTCGCACGGGAATTGGCGCGATCATTTTCGCTAAACGCTGCGCCCATTTTTGGGCATTGCGAGCGGTACTTCCGATACTTCCGTCCATATTCAGGGGTAATCCCACATAGACTGCGCAGACATCTTCTTGGGAAATAATATCTAATACGCCCGTTATATCGTCTTGCCCGCGGCGAAAAGTACCTACCGGCAGCGCCAAAATCGCCTCATGATCAGTCTTCGCGATGCCGACTCGTACTTTTCCTACGTCGACGGCGATGCGCACTCCCGGCTTTAGAGATTTTTCGCCACTCCCGCCAGCTTCATTTTCAATAGCGTTTTCGATATCGCTTTCCCCATTTATCATTGATTTTCCAGAAAATCCCTAATTGCTTTTGCGGCAGCTGATATCTTTTGTACATCGATTCCGCCGCCTTGGGCGAGATCCGGCTTTCCGCCGCCGCCACCGCCTAAAACTTTCGCCGCTAAAGCTACCAATGCTCCCGCCTTCACTCCAGCTTTTTGCGCAGCAGGAGTGAGTGCCACTACGAGCAGTGGTTTATCTTTTACGATTCCGAAAAGTGCCACTACAGCTGGTTTTTCCCCGAGCCGATTGCGCACTTCTATGGCCGCAGTCCGCAGTTCATCGGCATTGGCAAGCTTTTGGAAATTATGTGCATAGAGCTGCAAATTTTTAATCTGGCGGCCCTTTTCTAAAATTTCTCCATAAGTGGCCGTCAGCTGGGCCTGCCGCAAAGCAGTTATTTCTTTTTCAGCTTGCTTTAAGCGCTCCAACAAAGCACTAATATGCTCCGGCAAGGCAGCTGGCTGTACCTGCACTAAGGTGCTGAGCTGGGAAAGCAATGCGCGCTCTTTCGCTCCTTCCGCATAAGCTCCTGCCCCTACCAGTGCTTCTACCCGGCGCACGCCGGAGCCGATAGAAGATTCTCCCAGAATCGAGACTAAACCGAGTTCTCCAGTTTGCGCTACATGCGTACCGGCGCAGAATTCGCGCGACCATGCATCGTCAATAGAAACTACGCGCACTTTTTTGCCATATTTTTCTCCAAATAGTGCCATTGCGCCGAGCTGTTTCGCAGCGTCAATATCCATCACCTGCGCACCTACCGGCAAATTTTCCTGGAGCCGTTCATTGATGCGCTGCTCTATTTCTGTGAGCATGTTCGGAGAAATTTTTGCGCCATGGCGAAAATCAAAACGCAAGCGTGAAGGAGAATTCTCCGAACCGGCCTGCGTGGCTTGATCTCCTAAAAATTCGTGCAACACTTTATGCAACATATGAGTGGCAGTATGAGCCTGCGCAATTTGGAGACGGCGGTCGGTATCGATTTGCGCATAGACGGTATCCTCTATCGCAATCGCGCCCTCAAGTAAATGCCCGCGATGCAGGAATAAACCTTTTATCGGCATCTGCACATCGTCTACTTCGAGGAGTCCACCCCCGGCAATTCGGATTGTGCCGTGATCGGCTAATTGACCGCCCTGCTCGGCATAGAAAGGAGTACGGTCAAGGACCACCTCTATTTCCGCCGGTGCTTCTGCCGCCGGCACCGGTTTTCCATCCGCTAAAATGCCGATTACTTTTCCCTCTGCCGCACTTTCTCGATACCCTAAAAATTCGGTATCTCCGCCATTTTTTGCTTGGAAAGCGTGGAATACTGAAGCGTCGATGTGGCCAGTTTTTTTCGCTTGAGCATCAGCTCGAGCGCGCTCTTTCTGCTCTTGCATAAATTTGCGGAATCCCTTTTCATCCACTTTTACGCCCTGCTCCTGCGCCATCTCCAGGGTTAAATCAATGGGAAATCCGTAGGTATCGTGTAACTCAAAGGCATCCTTTCCGCTGAGTTCACCGCTCTTTTGCTTCGCTTTCGCTACCGCTACATCAAAAATCTGGGTTCCGGCCACTAGGGTACGCCGGAAAGATTCTTCTTCTCCGTAAGCGATACTAGAAATAGTGGAAAAATTCTGCTCTACTTGCGGATATATTTCTTTCATCGCATCTTTCGACACCGGTAAAAGCACCGGTAAAGCTGGAGCATCTACTCCGAGTAAACGCACCGAGCGCACAGCGCGGCGGATCAAGCGCCGCAGCACGTAGCCACGCCCGTCATTACCGGGGCGGACACCATCCGCAATAAGCATAAGTGCAGAGCGAATATGGTCGGCAATAATACGCATTTGTACATCCGCTGCCGGATCTGTTCCGTATTGCTTTCCAGTCAATTCGCTAGTGGCAGCAATTACTGGATATACCTGGTCCGTTTCATACATATTTTCTTTACCTTGGAGCAAATAAGCAATGCGCTCCAAGCCTGCACCAGTATCCACGGCACGCTTATCGAGCTTTCCGAGTAATTCATAATTACTACCTTCGCCCGCTCCACGCATATATTCATCGAATACCAGATTCCATATTTCCAGATAGCGATCGCCGCCGGGATCTACGCTACCTCCCACTGCTTCGGGGCCATACGCGGGGCCGCGATCATAGTGGATTTCTACGCAGGGACCAGCTGGGCCCGGTTGACCGGTAGACCAGAATATTTCCGAGCGCGTCAATTGCACCAGGTGGCGCTCATCTACACCAATTTCTCGATTGAGAATTCGATATGCTTCTGCGTCTTCATTCCAGAGGGAAAACCACAGTTTATCTCCGGAGAGACCAAATCCTCCCTGCGCGGGATCACTAGTCAATAGTTCCCAGGCAAAATGCAGAGCTTCTTTTTTGAAATAATCACCGAAAGAAAAATTTCCGCACATTTGAAAGAATGTGCCGTGGCGAGTAGTGAGCCCAACGTTGTCGATGTCGTTAGTGCGAATACATTTTTGTACCGAAGCCACTCGCGGATAAGGTGGCTGCGCAGTGCCCGTAATGTAGGGAATAAAAGGAACCATACCGGCGATGGTGAATAAAATAGAAGGATCAGGAGATATTAGAGAAGCACTTTCCGCTATCTGGTGATCCTGCCGGCGGAAATAATCCAACCAGCGCTGATATATTTCTACACTGCGCATTAGAAATCCTTCATATTATTTTTATAAATACTGCTTTTATT
Source organism: uncultured Arcanobacterium sp. (assembly GCF_947253055.1). Lineage (GTDB taxonomy): Bacteria > Actinomycetota > Actinomycetes > Actinomycetales > Actinomycetaceae > Arcanobacterium_A. The sequence continues at coordinate 7,717 of NZ_CAMXYE010000049.1, forward strand.
GCCACTTATTGAATCGCTATTTATCAGCCGGGGAATCTTCGGTTGCGCCGTCTTCTCCATACATGGATGGAAGCTCACCACTCGGAGCAGCATCTCCTCCGCGCCCAAATACGTTTTTCACTTTTTCTGCTCCGCGGCGCGCCGCTAAGAAAGGCGCTCCGACGGTGGACGTGACCAAAGTAGTCATAGCCGAAATATCTTCCGAAGTACGAGCAGCCGCATCGGTGATTACGTCGAGCTTCTTCACCTGATTATTAGCTTCCGCTACGGTATTTACCGCTTCATCGATAGCGGGAAGTGTGTGTTCGGTTAGTTCGCGGAGCGATTCTGCTAAGCGATCGAGCACGCCAGAAAGCTTCCGGAGTGGACGGATGGAAAAATATACTAATACTAAAAATGCGAGGGCAGCGAGAATACCTGCAATCTGCCCGAGAGATATAGGAGCCATAGTACCTACCTTATAGTAATAAGTGAGTAAAAAAGCGCACCACGATAAAGGTCGCGGTGCGCTTTAATCTAAAGATGCATTCTAGCGAGAATAGTGCTCGACGACCATCTGTACATCACAAATGACCGGCACTTCTGCTCGCTTCGGCCGGCGCACCAGCTCAAAGCGCAACTTCTCCAGCTCTACCCGCAAGTATTCCGGAACTGCCGGCAATACATCGGCATGCTGACCTTGCGCGGCTACCAAGAACTGCGCAGAAGCTTGCGAACGCGGCTTCACCTGCACAATCATTCCAGGCTGTACCCGGAAGGAGGGGCGATCTACGATATTGCCGTCTACCATAATGTGACGGTGTACCACTACCTGGCGAGCCTGCGCAATGGTGCGTGCAAAGCCCGCCCGCAGTACCAGCGCATCTAAACGCATTTCCAGCAATTCGATTAAGTTCTCGCCGGCCATACCATCTTCTCGGCGGGCTTCATTCCAGGCCCGGCGCATTTGCGCTTCTCTAAGACCGTACTGGGCACGCAAACGCTGCTTTTCCTTTAACCGCACCGAATAATCGGATTCTTTTACGCGGCCCCGCCCATGCTCACCGGGGCGATAAGGGCGCCGCTGCATATAACGCTCCGCTTTCGGAGTGAGGGCAATGCCCAAGGCGCGCGATTGGCGTACTAATTTACGAGCTCTATTTTGTGCCATATTTATATTCTCCTGTCGACTGTTAAGGCACAGCTTTTTAGCTGCGGAATCAACCATTTGGCTAAGATTCCAGGATTGCTCCGGTTCAGAGCAACTCCCCTATGGTATCACTGCTCTTTACCTAAAGCCTTATTTATATTGTGTAAAAACTGGGTGATATTCGCCTCGTATCCGCGCGTAGTAGGTTCGTAGTAGCGCGTATTCTTTAAAGAATCGGGCAGATATTGCTGCTGTGCAATAGCACCGGGTATATCGTGGGCATAAATATAGGAGAGCTGAGAAGGAAGCCGGCTTTCCGCTGCGATGCGAGAAGCCGCAGCACTTTTATCCCATAGATGCACCGGCACTTCCCCACTTTTACCCGCTTTTACATCCGCTATGGCCGCATCGATTGCCAAATAAGCCCGGTTTGATTTAGGCGCAGTGGCGAGGTGTACTACTGCTTCGGCAAGAATTATGCGCGCTTCCGGCATTCCCACTAAAGCCACGGCCTGCGCCGCAGCTGTGGCGGTCTGTAAGGCAGAAGGATCTGCCATTCCAATATCTTCTGCTGCGGATATCATTAAACGGCGCGCAATAAAACGAGGATCTTCTCCGGCCACTATCATTCGTGCTAAATAATGCAAGGCTGCATCTACATCTGAACCACGAATTGACTTAATAAAAGCAGAAATCACATTATAGTGCTGGTCGCCGCTGCGATCATAGCGCACCGCATAGGTATCAACTGCAGTGGCCACTTTTTCGGTGGTTATTTTCTTTCCGCCTTGCCCAGCTGCCGCTTCTAAAATAGTTAAAGCGCGCCGCCCGTCATTGCCCGCTAGCTGTACGATGGCAGCTAGCGCGGCGGGCTCGATGGTAATTTTTCCTCCGTAACCACGACTATCGATGAGAGCACGCTGTAAAAGATTTTCAATATCTGCTGCCTGGAGTGGGTGCAAAGTAAGGAGTAAAGAGCGGGAAAGCAAAGGAGGAATCACGGAAAAAGAAGGATTTTCGGTGGTGGCACCGATGAAAATTACCCATCTATTTTCCACAGCGGGCAATAAAGCATCTTGTTGAGTTTTGGAGAAGCGATGTATTTCGTCTACGAAAAGTACAGTTTCTTTTCCATCTGTATATAGACGGCGCTTGGCCTCTTCAATCACCGCGCGTAATTCTTTTACTCCCGCCGTCACTGCGGAGATCTCTACAAAAGCTCGCCCCGAACTACCTGCACATAAATAAGCTAAAGTAGTTTTTCCCGTACCGGGTGGCCCCCAGAGAAAAATAGCGCTCGGAGCGCTGCCGTCATTTTCTATCAATCGGCGCAGTGGCCCGCCAGCTTGTAAAATATGCTCCTGCCCCACTACTTCAGAAATGGCGCGTGGGCGCATTCGCACTGCAAGCGGGGCATGAGTATCAGCTGGGGTGCCATCGGCGTTCAGAGCTGCATTGGTAAATAGATCCACTCTCCCATTCTAAATAGAATTTATTTCTTTTCTATACAGTTCACTAAGAGCGGCAGATAACACCACTTCACTAAGAACAGCAGATAACACCACTGCGTAATAATGAAAAACTAAAGTGGTGAACTTTGGTATATCTTCTCATTTAAATAAGAGTTCACGTAAATAAAAGTTCACGATAGTATGATAGGTATGTTTAGATTTCTCGGGAAAAATGTATCGCGGCATCCGTGGATTTTCATTATTGCTTGGATAGTTTTAGTGGTATTGGGTGCCGGTAGTGCATTGTGGGGATTCGGGCAAGGCAATCTTTTTTCCCGTATGGAAACTAATAAATCTATGGTGCCGGGTTCGGAATCCGATAAGGTAGTCCAGGCAATAGCTAAGAACAATAACGACGAAGAAATCGTCGCCGTGATATCGGGAATTCCACTTGTGCTGGCGGAATCTGAAACTGCCAATTTACGTACGCAGCTCCAAGAAATTTCTGGAGTAAAAGAAGTGGTAGATCCACTTACGATTGAAAAATTCTTTCAACAGCAAATGGCTACCGAAAAGCAAAAACAATTGGAGCAAGCTCTAAAGACGGCGGAACCGCAGATAGCTGCGGAAGTAGAAAAACGAATTGAGCCCCGCCGCCCTGCACTTGAGCAGCTTCCTCC
>NZ_CAMXYE010000050.1 GCF_947253055.1 uncultured Arcanobacterium sp.
CACGATTGCCATATCTGATCCGGCAAAGCTGAGCGACCCCGAAAATCCCGATTCATCTACTCCTTAACTCCGGCGCTCTCAATTTTCCTTCTCCCCATTTTCCGATATATCTGGGTATTATTTTCACTATGACGAAATCCGAATCCGCCCGGCCGAAAAAAATGTTCGGCAAGCATCGGCGCGCCTTGAGCTCTGCAGCGAAGATTCGCCGTATTTTCGGACTTTTCTTTCTTTCTCTTTTACTCGGGCTAGGTTCGCTGGCCGCCACCGTAATTTACAACCTGCAAGGAAACATAAATCAGCACGATTTTACTGATTTGCTAAAAGGAGCTAAACGCCCGGGCGAAGTAATTCCCTTAGATCAAAAAGAGGGAATGCCTATCAATGTGCTGCTGATTGGTTCTGATTCGCGCGAGCGCATCGATCCGGATTCGGAAGTCACTGGAATGCGCTCCGATACCGTAATGCTGGTACATATCAGCGCTGATCGGCAACGTGCCGATTTCGTATCTATACCGCGCGATACTTTAGTGGATATTCCTAGTTGCCAGCTAACTGATGACGAGCGCTCTTATCCGCAAAAGCAACAGATGTTCAATTCTGCTTTCAGCACCGGAGGTATCTACGGCGATGTTAATGCCGCTGCCACCTGCACTTTGCGCACCGTAGAGAAACTCACCGATGTAGTGATAGATGGTTGGGTAGTAATCGATTTCGTATCTTTTCAAGGCATAGTTAATACGCTAGGTGGAGTGGAAATGTGCTTTGAGGAGGCAATTCACGAAGACTTCTCTGGATTAGATGTAGCAGCTGGGTGCCAGAATTTAAATGGAGAGCAGGCGCTTGCTTTAGCGAGAATGCGCTATGGGATTGACGACGGTTCGGATTTATCGCGGATTAAACGTCAGCATGAACTAGTCGGAAAAATTGCCGAAAAAATGCTGAGTATGAATTTAGCCAGCGATTTACCGAAGTTCTACAGCATCGTAAAAGAGATTACCCAAAATCTCGATACTTCTTCTGGCCTGGGGAATTTCCGCTGGCTTTCCGGTTTCCTCTACTCTTTGCGCAATCTTCAAGTAAAAAACATCAATTTTCTCACTATGCCTAATCACTACGCACCAGATCAACCGGGAAGAGTAGTGCCCGCTGATAATGCAGACCTAGTGTGGGCTGCACTCCGCCGCGATATGCCAATTTCCCCGGAAATACTTTCTGGGGATAAAAAGGCCGATTCGCAGCTGGAGGAGAGCGAAGAATCCGGAAATAATCAACTTCTCAATGGCTAAAAGCGGGGAAAGATATGGAAGACGACGAAATGGATAAAATGCCTCCTTCCTTTGCTCCGCAGGGCAGGAAACGCCGACCCAGTACGCAGGGCGCTAAGCGAATTGGGAATACAGCGGCAAATGAAGTAGAAAATCTACTTCCGCCCAGCCGCCAGCCGCAAAAAAAGCGCGAATATGCACCAGATATGATGGAAGCTCCCGTCTATCCACCCCGCAATTCACCGCATACTCCGCCTCGCACTCCGGCGCAAAATCGTCTTTTAGCTACTAATAATTCTCCTCACTCCGCGCTCGCGCAGCCCGCAGGTGCCGCGCCCCGGCCCAAGAACTGGCGACTATCCGGACGCCGCGCGCTACGCACACTTGCCCTGCTACTAGTAGGAATACTAATTATTAGCGCAGCTTGGGGAATATATCTCTACCAATACGGAAACCGCAATTTAACCCATACCTCCGCACTTTCCGGCGCGCCCGATACTCCCGGCGATACCTATTTAATCGTCGGCTCCGATAAGCGCAGTGGCACCTATGCTGATGAATCGGTAGCAGGCCAACGCTCCGATACGGTGATGTTGCTGCATAAAGCTCCCGGCGCCGATCCCGTATTACTTTCTCTCCCCCGCGATACCTATGTAAATATTCCTGAATATGGCTACAACAAATTAAATGCGGCCTATTCCTTGGGAGAAGGGGCATTATTAGTGGCTACAGTTGAGCAATTAACTGGGCTTACTATTGACCATTACGTAGAGATTGGTATGGAGGGAGTCGTTTCTATTACGGATGCGCTCGGCACTATTCCACTCTGCTATGACCAAGACGTGAATGATCCCCTCTCGGGATTAAATTGGAATGCCGGTTGCCACTCCGCAGATGGTACTACTGCGCTGGCCTTTGCCCGGATGCGCTATGAAGATCCGTTGGGTGATATTGGGCGAGCAGAGCGGCAACGGCAAGTAGTTTCTTCCATTATGAAGACCGCACTCTCTAAAGATCTCTTCTTTTCACCGCTGCGACAAAAGAAACTCGTGGGCGCTACCGCCAGTGCCCTAGCAGTGGATGAAAAAGATAATCTGTGGCAAGTCGGGAAAGCTGGGCTCGTACTGCGGAAAGTAATGCAAAGCGGAATCATGGGTACCCCACCGATAGCAGATTTGAGCTATTACCCCGGAGGAGTCGGCTCCACCGTATTATTAGACGAGAATTTAACGCCCCAATTTTGGGAGGCACTGCGAAAAGGTACTTTGCGCGCCGAAGATTATGAAACGCTAGTGGCACATACTGCAGAAGCGGCCGATACCGCAGATACCGCTCCCTAGCTTTTACCGCATAGCTATAACTTTGCTAGTTTTCCAGATTAGGATTATCCACTACCCGCACTTGGGCTGCTTCTATACTGCCAATCCCCTGTAGCTCTGGAATATCATAAGGCTCCGCGATGTAGCGCTGTGCATCTAAGTTGTGCAGGGCTTCTGCGGTTCGGTAATCTACTAAAATTCCATTCACCGGCGCGACGTTGCACAGGCGCGAAGCCAGATTCACTTTCGGTCCAAAAATATCTCCAAAACGCGACACTACTCCTCCCCACACTAAGGAGGCTCGTACATCTGGCATATTAGGAGTATCCCGCAGCGCAGTCACTATTTTATCCACCACGGTAATGCCAGTTTGCAGGTCATCTGCTATGTAGAGCACGGCATCTCCCACCATTTTCACTACTCGCGCCCCATAGGTAGAAATCACATCGCGGCACGTAAATTCAAAAGTCTGAATAAAATCCACGAGCGCGTGCGGCGAAAGTTCACCCGAACGATGGGTAAAAGATACTAGATCGACGAATCCGAAAGCCCGAATGGTGGGAAGCACGCCATCTTTCCGATCGCGATGGTCGTCTAGCTCCGTTTCTACGCGGCGCAGAAGATTTGCCATATGCCGCCGCCAAGCGTACTTCATTTGATAGATGAGGAATTCTTCGTATTCCCCTATGCGGTCAAGCAGCATAAAACGAGCGGAAATTTCATCTATTTCAAAGCGCCCCGAAAATTCTTCGACTAATGCTTCATATTGCCAGCTCACCATGCGATCGAGCAGATGCGATTGGGCGCGAATCAGTGAATTTAAGGTATCTTCATCTACCATGCCCTGGAGCATCATATCGTAATGCGCCCGCATCACATCGAGATCATATTCGGTAAAAATTTTGCTTTCCGTATCGGTGATTACCGGAAAACCCATTGCGCGCCAAAAACGCCGCACGAGCGCAAAATCGCAGCCTACTAATTCCGCTATTTCGCGTGCACTGTACTTTTCTTCCCCTCCCAGAAGCCTTTTCACATGCTCTTGTACAGTCGTAGACACAGTGCCTTCTTCAATTGTGGTAAAACTCACACCACTACTTTAAGTGAAATTCTTTGCTTTTTCAAAATACAACAATTAACTCTAAAATCATATAGGAAAACACCTTGTAAATAAACGAAAGTGCCAATTTCGGTAATTTTTCTTTTTTACTACTACAGGAGAGCACCTTTGCACACACTATTATTAGCTTCTGCTTCCCCCGCCCGCCGGCAAACTTTACAAGCAGCCGGAATTAATATGCAAGTAGCGGTATCTACGGTAGATGAAGATGAAATACGGAGAAAACTCTTTGCCGCTTCCGCGCCGCCGCCTGCACGGCCGCGAATCTTCGGCTTCACCAGCTCCGAATCAGCCACTGGAATACGAGCCAGCCAAGAAGTGCAAGCTCTAGCTACCGCAAAAGCCACCGCTATCTGGCAAGATCTACAAGCAGGAAAATTATCTTTTCCACCTGCGGCGCATCCGGAAGTAATTTTGGGCTGCGATTCGATGCTGGAAATGGGAGGAGAAATTCTCGGTAAGCCGCATAGCCCGCAACTGGCTCACGCGCGGCTACAAGCTATGAGCGGGAATTACGGAGATTTATACACCGGGCATTTTTTAATCGACACCGCCACTGGAAAAAGTGCAGCGGCGGTATCCTGCGCCCGCGTCTATATCTGTAAACTCAGCGAAGCAGATATTTCTGCGTATGTGCAGACTGGCGAACCGCTCGAAGTAGCGGGCTCTTTTACCATTGACGGCTACGGCGGTGCCTTCGTAGAAAAAATTTCTGGAGATCCGCACGGCGTAGTAGGGGTATCTCTCCCCTTGCTGCGCCAACTATTAGCACAACTCGGGTACCAAATAGCTGATTTCTGGAAACCTAATATATCCCAAAAGTAGGAATATGCACCTGTAGCGCAAAAGCCTCTGCATCTACTGCGCAAAAAGTGACACCAGAAAACTAAAATCTACACCTGGCCATCAGCAAAATCGTGGAAGTAGCGATTCTGCTTTGTGCGCTCTGCCATCGGCAACCAATTGCGCTCATCATGGCCGATATAGATTTGCCGCGGGCGGCCGATGCGCTGCGTATTATCTTTCACATGCTCGTGGAACTGGGCAATCCAACCCGGAAGCCGTCCGATTGCGAAAAGCGGAGTAAACATCTTGGTCGGGAAGCCGAGCGCTTTGTAAATAAGACCCGTATAGAAATCTACATTGGGATAGAGATTCCGCTCAATGAAGTAATCATCTTCTAAAGCTACCTGCTCTAACTCGCGCGCCATATCGAAGAGTTCTGGATCTCCTCCCAGCTTATTTAGTAATTCGTCCGCTAGGTTCTTGACGATACGCGCCCGCGGATCGTAGCTCTTATATACCCGATGCCCGAAGCCCATGAGCTTTACCTGATTAGTCTTGTCTTTTACCTGCTGCACATAGTCTTCAATAGTGAGATCAGAATTGCGGATATTATTGAGCATCCGCAGCACGGCCTCATTCGCTCCCCCGTGCAAGGAACCGGAAAGTGCTCCAACGCCGGCCGCTACCGCCGCATAGATACTGGCATTTGCCGAAGCTACCAAGCGCACCGTAGAGGTGGAGCAATTCTGCTCATGATCTGCGTGGAGAATAAATAATTTATCCAGAGCATTCACTGCGACCGGATCAATATCTAAATCCTGATACGGAAGCCCAAAATTCATTCTCAAGAAATCTTCCGTATAGGATTTCGAAGTATCTGGATAGAGCATCGGCAAGCCCGCGGCTTTTTTCGCCGCATAGGCGACCATCGTCGGCACTTTCGCCAATAACAAAATAGAAGCTAAATCCAGCTGATTAGAATCTTGCGCATCCAAAGTATCTTCATAGTAGGTACCGAGCCCCGCAATACCGGATTGCAAGATAGACATCGGATGCCCCTGCGAGGGGAAAGAACGGAAGAAAGAGAGAAAATCCTCGTGCAGCAAAGTGTGGTGTTTAATGCGCTGCACCAACGTAGAAAGCGATCCGGCGTCGGGGAGCTCTCCATATATAAGTAAATAGGCCACTTCTAAGAAAGAACAGTTCTTCGCCAACTGCTCAATTGGATAGCCCCGGTAGCGTAAAATGCCATTTTCGCCGTCTATATAGGTAATTTTCGAAGTACAAGAAGCAGTATTAGCATAACCCTTATCCACCGTGACTAGGCCGGTCTGCGCGCGCAGCTGTGCTATTGAAATTCCATCATTTCCCGTGCTGGCACTTACTCGTTCCAGTTCTATATCTTTTCCATCTATCGATAAATGCACATTATTCACCATACTGCCACCTGCTTTCTTTCCCTCAGAAACCTAAAAGATACGTAATTATTTCGGTTCTACCTAGTTTTGCGGAGGAAGCTGCGCGATTAACGGGTGATCGGCAGCAATCTTCCCCATTTTTGCCGCTCCACCCGGCGAGCCTAGATCGTCAAAGAAATGTAGATTAGCATCGTAATAAGCATCCCACTCTTCTGGCAAATCTTCTTCATAAAAAATAGCTTCTACCGGGCAAACTGGCTCGCAAGCGCCACAATCCACGCATTCGTCTGGATGGATATAGAGAGTACGCTCACCTTCGTAAATACAATCTACCGGGCACTCATCTACACAGGCCTTATCTTTTACATCTACACAAGGCTGGGCAATCACATAAGTCATAGGTACTTCCGATCCTCTTTCAATCCCTATTTACGTTTCGAGTTAGTAGTTTTCGCGGCGCTGTCTTTAGTTTTCGCTGCGCTATCTTTGGTTTTCGCTGCGTTGTCTTTGCGCCGCCACCGGCGCGGAGGGCGTGGTTTTTTCTCTTCCGCCGCGGGCTTTTCTGCTGAATACTTCTCCACCAACCACCGTGCTAAGAACGGAGTGAGGAGAACGGCCAGCAAAGACCCTCCGATCCAGAGATAAAAAAGTATCTCTCGCGGAGCTGCAAGCATATCGTTGGCAGGAGGGAAAGTAAAAAGCCCAATCACTGCCCCCTCTACCCCGAGGGCGTAGAGAAGGGAGAATACTTTTTTCTGGAGTTCCCAAGCTATCCACGCTCCGGCCATTACCAGCAAAATTGCGAGAATCAATCCAATCCAAGGAGCTTTCACCGGCGTGGAGTGCAGCAAGGTACCAGCCACTCCGGCCAATACTCCGAGGGCTAGCACACCCAGATACTTCAATATCTTCATATTCTCTATCCTACGCGATTCCCGCCATTATCCCAGCTGGGAATTATTTGCGCGCCTCTTTCTTCAAATGACCCCGCGCCCGATTTCGCGCAGCCGTACTTAGCTCTACTTTCCGAATACGTACCGTCTCCGGCGTTACCTCTAAGCATTCATCCTCTGCCGCAAATTCTATCGCTTCTTCGAGAGTGAGCGTACGGTGCGCCTGTAAAGTTTCGAATACATCTGCAGTAGAAGACCGCATATTGGTAAGTTCTTTTGCCTTTACTATATTTACATCTACATCTTCATTGCGCGGATTTTCTCCTACCACGTGCCCCTCGTAGGTATCTTCGCCCGGAGTGACGAAAAAAGTACCTCGACCCTCTAGGCGTTGCAAAGAAAAAGCCGTCACTTTGCCAGCGCGATCGGATACCAAAGAGCCAGTAGTGCGCGCCTCTATAGGGCCTGCCCACGGCCGATAACCAGCAGAAATAGAAGCAGAAATACCAGTGCCGCGAGTTTGGGTAAGGAAGTAGGTGCGGAAACCGATTAATCCGCGCGCCGGCACGAGAAATTCCATACGCACCCAGCCGGTACCGTGATTAGCCATCGTCTCCATCTGGCCTTTGCGCGCCGCCATTATCTGCGTCACCGCTCCCAGATACTCTTCCGGCACATCGATAGTCGTATATTGCCAAGGCTCCTGTATTTTCCCGTCTACCACTCTTTTTACCACGTGCGGTTTCCCGACCGTCAACTCAAAGCCCTCGCGGCGCATCGTCTCCACCAGAATCGCCAAGGCGAGCTCTCCTCGATCCTGTACCTCCCAGGTATCTGGGCGATCAGTAGGCAGTACGCGAATAGCCACATTCCCTATCGTTTCTTGGTGTAAGCGGTCGCGAATCTGGCGCGCCGTCAATTTATGCCCTTTTTCTTTCCCCGCTAAAGGCGAAGTATTAACCCCAATAGTCATCGAAATTGCCGGATCATCTACGTGTAGCGGCGGCAAGGGGCGCGGATCTACCGGATCGACGAGCGTTTCCCCGATAGTGATATTTGGAATTCCGGAAATAGCTACGATATCTCCGGGGCCAGCCATTTCCGCTGGAAATCTCTCTAAACCTTGCGTGCGCAAAAGCTCCGTAATATGTACCCGCTCTAAAGTGCCTTCCGGCCCTGCTTGCAGACCCAACCAGGTGTTTTTCCGCAATTGCCCCGAATAGATCCGCACCAGAGCCAAACGCCCTAAAAACGGCGAAGCATCCAGATTAGTCACCTGCGCCACAAGCGGTGCAGTTTCGTCGTACACCGGAGCCGGCACATACTTAAGAATTGCTCGAAAAAGCGGCTCCAGATTTTTATTGCGCGGCAATTCTCCATCCGCTGGTTTTTCGGTATCAGCTGCGCCAGCTTTTGCCGAAGCATAGATAGTGGGAATTTCTAAAATTCTCTCCAAATCTAAGCCGCCACTATCTTCGATATCAGCTGCTAAGCTGAGCAATAAATCTTGCGTTTCTTCTTCCACTTCCGTGATGCGCGCATCGGCTCTATCCACTTTATTTATCACGGGAATGACGGGAAGATTGGCTTCCAAAGCTTTTCGCAGCACGAAACGCGTCTGCGGCAACGGCCCCTCTGCGGCATCTACCAGCAACACCACCCCGTCTACCATAGCGAGCGCCCGCTCTACTTCTCCGGAAAAATCGGCGTGGCCGGGGGTATCTACCACATTTATTATTACGCCCGCTTCTGCTCCATACTCGGCGGCAGCCGGGCCGTTATAGGTAATCGCAGTATTCTTCGCCAGAATGGTGATGCCTTTTTCGCGCTCTAAATCTCCCGAATCGAGAATACGCTCCCCGGTTTTTTCTACCGTGGTGTGGGTGTCAAAAGCTCCGCCCTGCCAGAGCATTCCATCTACTAAAGTGGTCTTTCCGTGGTCTACGTGTGCCACGATTGCCACATTGCGTAAATCTTTTCGTAATTGCATATATAACCTCTCCGGCTACTACCCCGGTGCGGGTAAAAACCGAACTTTCGGCGAATCATCTCTCGGGCGGAATTTCCTTGACGTTTGGATTCTACTGCGCAGAAATTCGGAAAGAACTACTAGGAACAGAAGTGGGAGAGAGTTTACACTTCCGGTACGAAGAAGCTAAACGCAGCACAAAGCTATTTTTCCGGAAGAAAACCGATATTCTCCGGTAAGAAGGTCTCTAAAGCCGCCGCCCCATAATTCGCCAACCGGTTATGAACTCCCGTGATATTGGCGCGGTAGTAGAGCGGAATACTGATTCCTTCTTTCCAAAGTAAATTATCTAATTCTTCGGCGTACACCAGCTTTTTGAGCTCATCCGTCTCGCGCGCTATTTTCCAGATATAGGTATCGAGAGCTGAGTTAGCGTAACCGGTGAAATTGAGATTAGCCGCAGCGCCGGCTGTATCGCCAGCTGCAGCGCGATTAGAAGCGTAGAGTTGGCCAATTCCCGAAAGAGGATAGGGAGTAAATAGCCAAGTGACGCTAGTAATATCGTATTCTCCAGCCGCCAACGCCGCCTGGAATTCGCCGGCAGAAATATCTTTCATCTCCAGTGCTACGCCTATTTGTTGGAGCTGTTCCTGCAGTTTTTGCCCCTCATTTTCCGAAGTAGGCACACCGGTAATGCGCAAATAGCTCAAAGTAAGTGGCTCGCCGTCTTTTTCAAAATACTGCGTCTTTTCATTCCAGGTGTAGCCCAACTCTGCTAAATCTTTGCGGGCGAGTTTTCCATTCACCGGCAGGGAATTATCTGTATACCCCTTTTGATAGGGCAAAAGCACGTGGCTCCCCATATGTAAATCCAGATCCGCGCTCGGCAAACCACTCAAATCAGAGGCGGCAAAACTTTTGGAATCGATGCCTTTCTGCAGAGCTAAGCGGAAATCTTTATTCTGTAAAAGTGGAGATTTAGTGTTAAATAGGAGCTCTCGCCACTGGCGCGAAGCAGAAATTTTAACTGCAGCTGCCGGAGAGGATTTCACAATTTCTAAACTCGGTAAATCCTTAATCATCGGCAAAGCATCTAGCTTACCGGCCGCGAAAGCCTGCGCCGCATCGTATTCATCTAATTCGTAAAAGATGACCTTCTCCAGCACGGGAGCTTTTCCCCACCAATTTTCATTGCGCACTAACTCGATAGTTTTCTTTTCTCGATCCACTTGCGCGAGACGAAAAGGGCCAGTCTGCAAAGAAGCGACATTTGGTAAATCTTTCCAAGCTGCCGAGAAAGTATCCGCATCGGAGAGGCCGGCAGCAGGGGCGATTTTTTCAAAAGTGGCTGGCCAATCCGCATAATTATGCTTATAGGAAATAACTACCTGAAATTCATTTTCTCCCGCGGTAATTTCGGAAATCTGCTTCCAACCCGCGGCAGCGGAGCAGGTGATTCCCGCAATCTGCCCGGAGCAAGCTTTCCAACTCGCTATATAATCGGCGGCAGTAATTGGCGTGCCGGAGTTCCATTTTGCCTGGGGGTTCAGGTTTAATTTTACGACGAAAGGTGCGCCGCTCTGCTCCGGAGCTGGCGCTGCATAAGAAGAAATATAATCTGGATTTGCACGCACTTCACCATCTTCCGCATAAATCCAGTTATGGGCAGCGGAGAGAAAACTATCTATTTTATCGTCCGCTATTTCTTCCGCGCTTCTCTTACGAAGTGGATTGAAATTTTCTGGGAATTCCGCCACCGACAGCCGTAACTCCCCACCCGTAGCTAACTCCGCGCGGGAAGCACTTTGATAATCGGAAAGTGGCGGGGGCTGTGGCCCACGCGCGCTAGAATTTCCCCCCGCACAGCCCGCCAGCAAAGTGACCAGACCGAGAAAAAGCGCTCCCAGTTTTTCCAATCGCATAAATTTCCTTTC
>NZ_CAMXYE010000051.1 GCF_947253055.1 uncultured Arcanobacterium sp.
TGATTTACGTCTGCCGGATGGAACCGGGCTAGATATTATCGAGCAGCTGCGTGAATATTCTCCGCATACACAATGCATTGTGCTCACTTCTTTTGATGACGACGACGCAGTAGCTGAATCCCTCGAAGCGGGCGCAAAAGCTTTTCTGCTTAAGACGGTGCGCGGGGCAGAAATTACGGATGTAATTAAAGCAGTAGCAGATGGGCGGGTCTTATTAGATGAACGCACTGTGACGCGCCGGCGGGCTGACCATGACGATCCGACCGCTGATTTAACTCCTTCCGAGCGGAAAGTGCTCAATTTGATTGGGGAAGGGCTTTCTAATCGGGAAATTGGGGAGAAACTCGGGGTAGCAGAAAAAACCGTGAAGAATCATATCACTTCGCTACTTTCTAAAATGGGGATGGAGCGCCGCACCCAAGTGGCGGCCTGGGTAGCTGGGCAGCGAGCTTCTGGCTGGCGCCAACAATAGTGCCGATTGCAGCCATAATTTAACGCATTGACTACGCGGTATAAGGCAGCATTTATCATCCGCTATTAAATGAGTGCTTGGATTAGTTAGTTTTAATTTTTATACCGCTTTATTAAGCGAGTGGCACTTGCCAGTAAGTGCGCGTACCCCGGGTGCCATCTCGGCGGGGGCCAATCGTAAAACTGCCGCGATGCCGCCGGGCGCGGGCTGCTAAATTAGCCAATCCGGAACGGCGAGCTGCCGCCGCAGTAATACCTACGCCGTCATCCAGTACCTGTACCTCTATCTGCTGGGCATCTACATTAATCTCTACTACTACTGAGGCAGCGCGGGCATGACGAGCCACATTGGAAAGACCTTCTCGTACTACTGCCGTCACATCGTCGGCAATATCAGCTCCGATTAAATCGTCGATAGTGGTGTAATCGAAATCTGCCGGCGGTATTTCGCCATCCTTTCGGATAATCAGCGAGGGAGCGAATCCCAGTGACTGCAGCGAGAGAGTAGTTTCGTGTTGAAGGCGTTCGAGCAGTGCCGCCGCCGGAGAATCATCGCGCAGTGAACGCACTATTTTCCGAATCTGCGTCACCGACTCGTCTAAAGCCCATATCGCATTATCTAGAGCGTCCTTTACTTCTGGGCTGGCATTGGAATCTAAATCCTCTTTTACTGCCGTAATATGCATACCGGAAGCAAAAAGTTGCTGAATAGCTAAATCGTGCAAATCGCGGGCAATGCGGGCGCGCTCATCTAGCTCCAAAGCCATTTCTTGTGCGTGACGAGCCTGTACTAGTTCCATCGCGAAAGCGGCTTGCTGGGCCACATTTTCCGCCATAGTTAAATCATGCAAATCAAATTCTGCGGCCTTTAGATGCCGCAGCAGGATAATTACTCCGCGCCCTACTCCTTTCGATACCAGTGGAGCATAGAGTGCCGGGCCGTATTCTCGCATTAAGGGAATACGTACGGTAGTTAAACGCTGCATAGAGTCAATTACGAGCCCATTTTGCTCTCGAATCACCGTCTGGGCGCGCCCGTCTGGCGGAAAATTGAGGCCACGGAATTTTTCGCTTCCCTCCCCAGCCACTATCTCGCACATCCAATTATTCTTTATAGAAGGCAGAATCATTAACGCCACATCGGCGCGGGCGGCTATGCGCATTTCCTCCGTAATCACCTGCAGAGATTCTTCCTCTTCGGTGCCTTCGAGAAGTGAGGAAACGATATTTTGCGAAGCAGCTAGCCAGCGCGCGCGATTTTGCGAAGCCGTGTAGAGATAGGAATTTTGTACAGCGATAGATGCGGCATGAGCCAGCATCTCCATCTTGATGGCGTCATCTTTCGTGAATCCACCCGGCTTATCAGTCAGATACAGCCGCCCCCATACTTGCTCATTTACCGGCACTATTACGCCTAAAAAGTTTTCCATATGAGGGTGGTGTTTAGGATATCCAGCAGCGCGTGGATGATGCGGTAAATCATTTATAATGAGTGCGCCTTGGGCGGGAATCTCAGCTATTATCCCTAAGCCAGCGGGGGGAGAGCCGATTTTGCTGGCATGCGTTGCGTCTAAACCAGAAAAGAAAAACTCTACGGTATCTCCGTGAGCATCGAGTACTCCCAAGGCGCTGTAGTGCGCGCCGGTGAGCTCACGAGCAGTATCGACGAAGAATTTCATCGCCTCGGGTCGCTCTAATTTTCCGGTCAATTCTAGCGCTTTGGCCAGCAGCTCGGTAAGAAAAGAATTATCAGCCATCTACATACTCCTGTTCTGTAGACCAGCGGTAAATTGGGAGCTGCTGCATTACTTCTTTATGGGTACCGCGGGCTAGTATCCGTGCCGGATGTTCACCTAAAACTATCACTTCATCAGCAGCATCGAGTGGATGTAGACGATGCGTAACCAATATTACCCCGCGTTGTTTGGCGGGAATAGAAGAGATTTTTCTGTTTTTCGCGCCGGTGGTAGTGGCTGCTGGTTCTGCACCAGCAAGAGTGGTAGTTGATTCTGCGCCGGCAGGAGCAGGTATTTGCGGAGAGAGAGAAGGATTTCCGGCAGCTAGTAGATCGCGAATCAACTTATCTGCCGTTGCAGAATCGAGATGTTCGCCGGGCTCATCGAGGAGGAAGAAATCTGCTGGAGAAGCGAAAGCGCGCGCCAGTAAAATGCGGCGGCGTTCTCCGCCAGAAAGAGTGCGGGAATTTTCGCCCAGCATCGTCTCTACTCCTTCCGGTAATTGTGCTAGCCATTCTCCTAAGCCGGCCGCTTCGAGGAGTTCTGTGGCTTCTTCTGGAGTAATATCGGCGCGCGCGACGCGGAGATTCTCCAGCACTGAAGTGTGGAAAATATGGGCATCTTCGGCTGTGAGTGTTACTTTATCGGCTACGGTAGTGCGTTCTAGGGCCGCGATATCGGCTCCCGATATTTCCACTACGCCTTGATGAGGGCGAATCATCCCGGCCAAGGTGTAAAGCAGGGTAGATTTGCCGATTCCTGAAGCACCGACTATAGCAATAGTTTTCCCCGGTACGAGGCGCAGATTTAGCTTCTCGCTAAGATCAGGGCCTCCGGGCCACCCCAGTACAATATCTTTTGCTTCTAAAAGGGGAGTACTTGTAATAGGAGCTGCAAGCGGAGTCGCGGCTGCGGGAGGTGTGGACGCGGGCGCGGAAGGCACAGCTGCTTGCAATTTGGCAGCTACCTCATAATTCGCGGGATCTGTAGCAGTATTTTTGCCGGTATTTAGCAGTTCGGTAATGCGCAGGGCGGCGCGGGCAGAGCGCACTAGTTGAATAGCGGCATCTGGCAATCTTTGAGTGGATTCAAAGGCGGAAAGGGGCGTGAGGGTACAAACTACTAACCCCACCGCAGATAAATTGCCGTTTACTACTTGCCCACTGCCAATTAAAATAGCGGCAATTACGGAGATTCCTAAAGCGAATACATCTATGGCGCTGGCAAAAGCGGTAGAAAAAGCAGCTTTATTGCGGTTTTGCTGGATCAATTTTTCGGTTTTTTGCTGTGCTGCTTCTAAGTGTGAAAGTTTGCCGCTTACACGCAATTCACTAGCTGATTCGAGAAGTGTGAGGGCCTCTATATTTAGCTGACTGCGTTCCTTTACCTGGTTTATTTCGGCTCTGCGCGCGCTGCGGGCGGCAAAATACGGGCCAGCTAAGCCAGATAGTAATAAACAAAAGGCCAATACTAGACCAATGGGTAAGCAGAGAGCGCTCACGATTGCAATAGAAATAAGCGAAGTTACCACAGCGACAGCAGCGGGAAGTAGAGATTTCACCACTACCTGCCCGATTTCATCTACATCGGAGCCCGTGCGCGCCAGCAGATCTCCGCGGCGGATTGAAGCAACTACATCGGTCGGAGAATCAGCTAGTTGGCTATATACCTGGGTGCGGAGTGCAGCCATACCATTGAGAGATACGCGGTGGGAGGAAATGCGTTCCAGGTAGCGAAAAATAGCTTTTCCTACTCCGAAAGCGCGCACAGAAGTGGCGGCAATAGAAAGATCGAGTACCGGGGGGAGCTGGGCAGCGCGCGCAATTAGCCAAGCCGAGACGGCACCTAAGCCCACACCAGAACCAATAGCTCCAGATCCCAAGACTATAGAAAGTCCAAAGCGTTTTTTATCAATCTCCAGCATATGCAATACCCGGCGGAGAGCAGCCCGCTCAGCGGGCGGAAATATAGATTCAGTCATTATTTCCTCCGGTCTTTTTTCCCCACGAAGTGGGCAGCGCATAGTCATACTTTTGCATTTCCCGGTGTGCTTTAGTGGCCGCATCTTCTGCTTGTTGTTTCTGCAGGGCAATCTCTGCGGAAATATCTCGAGTGCCAGCTTCAATATCGATTACGGTATCTGCCAATTTAGCTAGAGCGGCGCGGTGAGCGATTACGATTACCGTATGCCCGTGCGCTTTCAGAAATTGCAGCGCATTGGCCACGTATTCTTCACTAACTGCATCTAGATGCGCAGAAGGCTCATCTAGAATTATTATTTGTTTTTCCGAGATAAGCGCGCGCGTAAGGGCGAGACGCTGGCGTTGGCCGACGGAAAGACCCACTCCGCCTTGCCCGACCTTAGTATCCCAACCGGCGGGAAGAGAGTGAATCACCTCTAAAAAGCCGGTGAGTTTTGCGGCTTCCAAAAGGGGGAGGTTGTGCTCGGGTTCAGTTACCTCTAAATTTTCGCTAATAGTGCCCGGCACCAATACAGGTTGCTGTGGCACCCACGAGATATTTTTCCACCACCAATTTTTATCGATCTGGGAAAGTGGAATATCGCCGATAAAGACGGTGCCGCTATCTGGGGAAAGTAGACCCAGAATTACCTGCACAGTGGTGCTTTTACCTGCTCCACTCGGCCCCCGCAAGACGGTAATTTTTTGAGGGCTGATTGTTCCACTCAAATTAGCTGGAGCTACCGTAGCGCGCCCCGGAGCGTAGACGCTTAAGTCTTCTAAGCGTATTACCGTATTTTTTAAGTCTAAATCTGCTGGTGAATCAGAGCTTACTTCAGAGATATTTTGTGCAGGAGCAGCGGAATTTAAAGGTGGATTAGCCACAGCTGGAGATGAAAGTTTAGCTGACAGCAACGGCGTTTCTGCTGGCAACGGCGTTTCTAAAATAGCAAAGGCTTGCTTTGCAGCGGCCATGCCGTTCGATGAAGCATGGAATTGGGTACCTACTTCACGGAGGGGCTTGAATACTTCGGGAGTGAGCATAATCAGCACTAATCCTTCAAAAAGCATTAGTTGCCCGGCCACCATTCGGAATCCTACTTCTACCGCCACTATGGCGGTGGAAAGGGTAGTGAGGAATTCGAGAGCAGCTCCAGAAAGAAAAGCTACATAGAGAGTCTGCATAGTTTTTTCGGTAAAAGCTTTCCCAAGTTTATATACCCGCTTCTGTGGGCCTTTTTCGCGCCCGACCGCTTTCAAAGTAGCTAGACCAGCCAGCAGATCCAATAACTGGGCTCCCAGCTCCTGCATAGCGCGAAGCCGCTGCCCCGAGTAGCTAGCGGTCATTTTCCCAATCAAGATCATGAAAAGTGGTATGAGCGGAATACAAAGCACTACAGCTAAAGCCGATACCCAGTCGATAGCCAGCATAATTACTATTAGTACCGGAGAAGCAGTGACACAGAGGAATAATTGGGGAAGGAAAGAGACAAAGTAAGCCTCTAAATCATCTAAACCGCGCGTAGCTAAGGTGACTACGCGCGTAGTATTTCCTTGGGAAAGCCAGCGCTCGCCTAGATTTGCAGCGTGGCGCAATACCTGAGTGCGGAAAGTGCTTATTACTTGTAAGGCAGCTCGATGCCCGACGCTGCTGCGCAGATATTGAAGAGCGGTGCGGAGCAAAAAGATTAGCGCCAACCAGAGCAGCAATGGAATAATATCTGCCCGGCTAGCTGTGCCATAAAAAATAGGGGAGAGCGCCGCGGCAATGAGAATAGTTTGTATCGCTATAAGTAGCGTCATCACGAATCCCAGCAGCACTAAAAAAGCAATATATCGCCGGGCGCTGCGGGCGTATTTTAAGAGGCGAGCATCAAAAGGTTTCACTACCAAACTTTCCTAAAGAATTTGTAAGTGATTATAGGTGGATAAAATACGAAGTAAAAGGTGGAGAGCCATGTGACCCTCCACCTTTTACATTTTTATAGCTTTAATTTAAGCCTGCGTGGAAGCAAATTCCCGCACTTCGGTAGGATGTAATCCGGCAAATTCGTCCGGAATATTCTGCACCGAAATACGCTTGGTGAATATGCTATAAGCCCAAGCAGTGTAGCCAAGTACGATTGGCACGAAAATTACTGCCGCAATAAGCATTACCGTATGGGTAGGAGCAGTAGCGGAAGCCTGTACCAAAGTGAGGTTATAGGCTTCGTTAATACTAGACTTCAGAGCGTTAGCACCGAAAGTCAAGAATATGAAGGCTACTGCACCGGCTAGTGCTCCGAAGTGCACGAAGAAAGCACCTTTCTCGTTACCCATCCAGGTGAGAGCCACTGCTCCAATAAGCAGTACCGCCGTGAGTAGGAGCGGAATCCACGCCCAGATACTAGCGGAGTACGCAAATTGTGCCCAGAGTGCCCAAACAGCGGTTATTGCGGTGGAGAAGAGCGAAGTCTTCTTTGCCAGGGCAATTGCCCGAGTTCGGATATCTCCTTGCGTCTTCAACGCAATCCAGAGAGCTCCATGGTTAAGGAAGAGGCTGCACACTACCACGCCACCGACAATGGTAAAGGGCGTGAGAAGGGAGAAAAATCCGCCGGTGAGAAAATGCTGTGCTCCGCCGAGCAGGGCAGCATCTACGTCGCCGGGCGCAGCGGCGATAAATTCGCCATTCACGTAGTTTCCTACTTGAATCTGCATTCCTTGTACTAAATTAGCGAAAGCTACACCCCAGAGTATCGATACGATCCAGGCCGAACCAGTGTGCAGGTTATCCCATACAGCACGCCAGCGCGCGGAATTAATCTTGCCTCGCCATTCAATTGCACATATGCGCACAATCAACATGACCAGTACCAATACGAGTGCTAAGTACATTCCGGAGAACATAGTGGCATACCACTCCGGGAAAGCGGCGAAGGTGGCACCGCCTGCGGTGAGGAGGAATACTTCGTTTCCATCCCAGTGTGGCCCAATTGAATTGAGCAGTGCCCGCTTTTCTTTTGCATCTTTTGGCAAAATATTGAGGAGCATGCCGGTGCCGAAGCCGAAGCCTTCCAGCGTCACATATCCCGCCCAGAGGACGATGATAAGGATAAACCAAATGATTTGTAAGATTGAAAGTTCCATTATGATTTCCTAACCTGCATTCCTCAGTAGACGAAACTCAGCTTGGCATCCGCTGCATCTACATCAATAGTTTCTACTGCTACTTCGGCGCGCGGATTGATGCCTTCCACTACATAGCGCTTTACCAGTAAGAACCAGACGATACCGAGTGCTAAGTAAAGGAGAGTGAAAATGATTAACGAAGCCAGCAGTTCAATGCTGAGTACGTTTTGCGATACACCATAGTCAGTGAGTTGATTAATTAACTGCGTAGGCGGAGTGCTTTCCATAGGCTGAGCTTGGAAATTTGGATATACCACCCAAGGTTGGCGACCCATTTCCGCGAGAATCCAGCCGAATGTAGAAGCGAGATAGGGGAAAGTAATCGTCCACATGAAGAGCTTTGCTAAACCAGGGGAATCCGGTAGCTTATCTTTTCGCAGTACGAAGAGCCCTAGCAGTGCTAGCAGAGCCGAAGCAAAGCCCAGCCCCATCATGATTCGGAACGAGTAGAACGAGATGAAAGGATTGGGAAGATAATTTTGATCGGCTCCGTAGGTATCGGCAAAGTACTCTTGGAACTGCTTATTAATATCGTCAGCTCCGGTGATTTGCGATTCCGGGCCACTGAAGTGATTGGTGACCATGAAGGACTCTAAGCCCGGAATCGGTAAAGTTATTACTGAATCCGCATTGAGCTCTGTGCCCTTCATAATTAAGCCGAGTTGAGCCGATTCTTCGGTCTGGGAGATTCCCATTGCGGCAATCATCTTCGTGGGCTGCGCCTTATAAATATGCTGCCCCATGAAATGCCCAGTAGTGATGACGAACAGTGCACCAATCAGCATAGCAATGAAACCGAATTTAGCGGCTGGCTTCCAGTACTCGAGAGCTTCGGCTTTGTCGCCAGCCTTTACTCTCCGCACTATCCACCACATGGACACTCCGGCAACCAGAGAGCCGGAGAGCAATAAGGAAGCGGTAAAAGTATGGGCAAAGGCGTACATCGACGTGGGGGAAAAGATCACATTTAAGAAGCCGGTGGCGCCGTCAAGCTCGGCCCGCCCCGTCTCCGGATTAAAGATCGCTCCTACCGGATTCTGCATAAAGGAATTTGCAGCCAGAATAAAGAGTGCCGATACATTCGTGCCGATGGCGAAGAGCCATACAGCAGCAGTGTGTACTTTCGGCGATATCCGCCCGCGGCCGAAGATCCAGACGCCCAAGAAAGTGGACTCTAGGAAGAAGGCGAGCAGAGCTTCGAAAGCGAGTGGTGCTCCGAAAATATCTCCTACATAGCGGGAGTATTCCGACCAGCCCATACCGAATTGAAACTCTTGCACAATACCGGTGGCCACGCCGAGTGCGAAGTTAATTATTAAAATTTTGCCAAAGAACTCAGTGATTTTTAGCCATCTGGCTTCACCACTCTTGAGCCACTTGGTCTGCATTATTGCCACTAGCAGGGAAAGACCTATGGTCAGCGGTACCAAAATAAAATGGTAGACCGTGGTAATTCCAAACTGCCACCTGGCAAGGTCTAGAGCTTCCACCTCGATTACCTTTCGTCAGACGTAAATTTTACAGCTATGAATAGGTGCTGAAAGTGGCACCCTGAAACGGGTGCTATGCCAGCGAAGCCGGATATTTCGAAGAAACTAAAGGCTGTGGGACCTAAGGCACTATAAAGCCACGGAAACCAGAGCCAGTATTTTTTCGGGGAAAATCCGTTCAACTGCGCTTTATCTACTTACTCAGCAGAAAAGCTACGCGCTGAATACTATTCTCATAACCTATTATTACACTTATTTTGCAGGAAAAACCTCGTGATGGGCCCTAAGTAGGCCGGAAAACTATTTTTGCAAGGAAAGTCTTTCGTAATTAGGTAGCTAAATAAGGGAAAATGCTTAATTATTCTGATTTTACTATTTTTTAACAGAGAGAGTGGCTCAATATTTTTAGCTAAGTGAGTCGCATTTTTAGATAGGGGAAGTTCGCTAAATAAATAAGAAATTATGAGGTAAGTGAGTAGCTCCACAAGTGATTTCGAGATAGTCAGCTTTGCTATGGTGGCTGGAGAGCAGAAGCGTGCTAAAGTAGCACTAGGCAATTTGAGCGAGCATCAGCTTAAAATTTTCCTTACTTGAGCGCCGCGGTTTGTACTGCGTAGCTGCCGGAGGGAAATGCCTCCATAGACTTTTGCAGCCGAAGTGGTTGCGGGAAAAATTGTTCCGCTAGTGGCTAGATGCAGGCGGCTACGGAGCAGGGAAAGTACCTTTTAAATGGTTGCTGATAAGAAATCAGAAGAAAAACTAAATAATACTGCCGAAAAGCGCCAGCGGCGCAATGCGAAAAAGTTGAATGCCGATATTACTTTTTCGGCAGGGCTCAGCGATATGCCGGCGGAAAAAGAGTCGAAGCCGGTAAAGTCAGTAAAGCCAGTGCAGAAAACGGCGCCACTCACCACTTTGCTCTTTCAGGAGCCAGATGTTACGAAAGTGGCAGAAGCACGGAGAGTACGCCGGCAGAAGAGCCAAGAAAAAGCGGACGCTGCTGGCGAAGGCTTTTCGAGTGCTGTGGAAGATAATTCGGAAGTGCCGGCGGAAGAATCGACTGCTACTGCGCGGCGTTCGCGGCGCGGATCGCGCGGGGGTACTCGCAGTAGACGGCGGCACGGCGCGGATACGGTGGAAAACGAGAATACGCCCGAAAATCTAGAAAATAGCGCAGAGGAAGATGGCGTAGATAAGGGGAAGCGCCGAGCAACATCTAAAGGTGCTGGCTCGAGAAGCTCCAAACAGGCAGATGTGAAAGCGGAATCTGCCGAGATAGATGCAGCGGCGGCCGGAGGTGAAAAAACTGCAAAAACTTCCGGAGAGAGTGCTGCTAGTGGTGAGAATGATGAAGAAAGTTCTCCGAAAGTGCGCCTGCGCCGGCGGCGAAGTGGGAATAAAGCTGGAGCAGAAGATGAAGTCACCGCTCCGCGTGGTTCTACTCGGCTGGAAGCGAAAAAGTTGCGGCGGAAGAAGAAGCGTGCGACAGGGAAACGCCACTATGCCGTATCTGAATCGGAGTTCTTGGCGCGGCGTGAATCGGTGCAGCGGGAGATGCTTATCCAAGAGCGCGATGGCTTAAATCAGATCGCTGTGATTGAAGATGGAGTGCTAGTAGAGCATTTCGTGGCCCGGCATACCCAAACTACTATGGTCGGAAACGTCTATTTAGGGCGAGTGCAGAATGTATTGCCTTCCATGGAAGCTGCTTTCGTGGATATAGGTAAAGGCCGCAATGCGGTGCTCTATGCCG
>NZ_CAMXYE010000052.1 GCF_947253055.1 uncultured Arcanobacterium sp.
CCGCCGCTAGATTCAACAAATCTTGTTTATGCCGCCGCGTAGTGGGCTCCACAAATACTGCCCGCACATGTAAATCCTCTAAAGTGCGCGCAAGCGTGGCCAACTGCTGAGAAGACGGCTCAATAGCTGGGTTAGGCGCTACCACTCCCGAAACTTCTAGACCGTAGCCCTTTGCCAAATAGCCAAACGCATCGTGAGTGGTCACCAGCTTGCGCTGCGCAAGTGGAATAGATCCGATTACCGAACGCATCCAATTATCCGTATCCTGCAATTTTTCTCGGTAACGAGCTGCATTCTTTTGAAATATCTCCGCTTTTTCTGGAGCGATACTGCTGAGCTCATCAGTTATGACATCTATATATGCCAAGCCATTTACGGCGTCTTGCCAAAGATGAGGATCAATTTCTCCGTGTACGTGCTCTCCCAGTACCGCTTGCGCAAGTATCCAAGTATCTGCTTCCGGTTTACCGAGAAAACGCCAAGATTTTTCCACCGGAACTTTCGCCAGCGTGGAATGAGGGACGGCAATAAGCACTTCTGCTGGGGAGTATTCCTGCTTTTCTCCGTCTTTATCCGCCAGAATTTTTATTCCGTGCGGAGTCACCGTAATATCAGCATGCCCGGAATCGAGCACCGTACGCCCCCGCCCTTGCGGGTTCTCTCCCACTACGAAACGCAGCACTGCCGCCATTTCTTTTCCAGGCGAATCTGCCGCTCTTCCCTCTTCTTCAGCTGCAGACTCGGCCAGTTTTCCCTCTCCCTCCGCTGCAGAATCCGCCGCAGCGGTAGGGCGCGCACTTAAATGTAGATCATACACACCCGGAGCACTCATCGCCCACGACATATGAGTATGAGCATCGGGAGGAAGTGCCACTTTATCTGCGTCATCAAAACCATCCCCGCTCACTATCCAGGGATGCGCAGTGCCGAAAGTAGCAGTAGTGAAAGCCGCTAGGGTACCTGGCCCGTTAAGGTCGGTGGCGCGAATTTCCATATTTTCTGCGATACCTTCCGAGCGGAATCCCAGCCAGAGCGTGGAGAGAGAAAAATCTTCTACCAAACGAATATGGTAACCGCCGTGCTCCGGAGCATGCGCGGCAAGTTCCACTATCTCGGCTTGCGCCGGCAAATTAGCTTTCAGAGTTTTTTGCAGAGCAGCGGACTCTAGTAACAGACCGTTGGTGAAGGCAATATCTGCCCAGGCTATATTGCGCAGCGCCGCCAAAGATGGTTCATAAGAATGTGGATCGGCTCCCCGAGGAATTAGCGATACTACTTCCGCTTCCTTTCCCGCTACTTGCTCCACCATATCGGCCACTATCGGCGTAGAAGCCACGATTTGCAAGCCGGATTTTTCAGTACGAGCGGCGCAGGCACTGAGCGGAAAAACTAGGAGGAAGACGAGGAAAAAAATACTTTTTCTCCGCCACTTACTCGTAATTTTCGGTACTTGCATATGCGGCCATCCTAGGAGTGACGCACGGGCGCAGAGCGACGCTTAAAGACTACAATTACTCCGGCAGCGGCGAGGAGAAAAGCAGATACTCCCAGCAGAAAAGTGGGCAGCCCGCTCTGCGGTAATCCCCGCAATTCCGGAGGTAAAGCCGAAGGGTCAATAATTTTTCCAGCTGCCTGCAATTGCGCGATCTGTTCGGCACTGAGCTGGCAAGCTTCTCCGCTAGCTGTACGCCCGACGATTACTTTCTGCGGGCCAGCCGGCGAGCCAGTAAACCAAACTTTTCCTACTTTTCCAAAATTAGCTGATTCAAAAACTGCCATTCTTCCCGGGCCGCTAAAAGAAGTAATTTGCCAATTTACCGCTCCTTGGGTGCCGCCGTGCAGACTCGGATGCTGAGTATTAGCTCCCACCCACGGCACTCCTGCCTGTTGAGTAGAGGCGATCATCCAAATCGGACTTCCCGCCGCCGCCACAAATTCCATACCGGCCGGAGCAGTCGTACGCGCATTTCCGGAAATTCCAAATACTAGCTCTTGGGGAGATTTCCAAGCGGCAGGCTGCGAACGGTCATCTTTAATAGCCATCTGCAAGCGTGAACCTTGTACGAGGGTGCCAACATCAAAATGCCCGGAATTGGCGTTGCCCGCTCCGCCTACCTGAAATACGAGCGTACCCGTAGTGCGAAGAATACCGCCGCTCCGCGCCCGCGCACTTTGCGTAATTCCTACCCGATAGGTGCCCGGAGCAGTAAATACCCAGTTCGGGTGGACGTGAGTATTGGCGGCGATAGTGTGCGAACCGCCAAAACCACTATTTTTCTGTTTCGTAACTTCTACCGGCCGGCAAACAGGAGCCGCTGGCTGCGCAGAGTTGTTAGCTGCCGGCGCGGGCGCGGAGGCGGCGGGAGCATTAGACGGACTCGGCCGCTTAACACTCGCTGCCGATTTCCCAATTTCCCACTGAAATTCAGCAGGGGCAGAAATCAGCTTTTGCCCATTCTTTTCCATCTCCACAACAGCGCGAATCTGATAGGTACCTGGGCGGGTAAAGAGCCAATTAGGAGTGGTAGCGGAAGTGCGATTAGTAGCAGAAGTGCGATCGGTAATTTTTGCACCTGTTTTCAGCTGATATCCGCCATCTAGGAAATTCTGCGCCGTGCCGGCCTTATTAGCTGCACCCCAAAGATATATCTCCCCGGGGCCACTCACTTCTGAAAATAATAGGGTGACGGCAGTAGCTTTTCCTTGCTCAGAGGCAGAGGCAGAGTTAACGGCACCGGCAGTTTGGTCCGCACTAGTGGCCGCAGCCGAACTAGCGACACTGGCAGCGAGCGCAGAAAAATCCCAACCAATTTGCAGCGGATTTTCGGCGCTTAGTTGGCTGCCCACGAAGTATCCACGTTCCGGTACGCCCGCCGGTAGCGAAGCTACTTTGCCGGCCGCACTAGCCGCACCAGCTACACCGGCCACACTAGCCGCACTATCCGCCGCCGCTAGCGAGCGCAGTGCCGATTCTTTTATCGCCAAACTTATCTGCGCTGGATTGTAGTAATGAAATTTATCTCCCTGCTGCTCCCGGCTGAGCAGAGAAATACTGCTGCCATTCGGCACGGGGTAAAATATATCGATTTTTCCACTCTGCAGCTCCGTGCGCGCCGCAGATTCTCCCCACGCAACGGGCAAACTCAGCCCCCCGAGCAAAAGGGCAATAAATAAGAATACGAATAACTTCCGGGAAAACGACATAGCTTAATAATAACTATTCTCATTATTGACAGCAATGTCTAAAGGCGTAAGATGAGCCACTGCTTTTGCGCATAGTTCCGCAAAAAGTTCTACAGTTTCCAAAAGCTCTATATTTTCGCAAAAGCTCTGCACTTCCGTAAAACTTTCTCCATGCGTGCCCCCGGGCAGAATCGAACTGCCGGCACCCGCTTTAGGAGAGCGGTGCTCTATCCACTGAGCTACGAGGGCGCAAGTAATACTCTAGCCGAAGCAATAGCACGGGAAAAACTCGGAAACACAGCGAGAGTAACGCCGCACGTATTTATCTAACTATCTATCGCGTATTTATCTAGCTACCTATATATCCACTATCGCACTGCGGTTTCGCTCTATTATTTCGCTCTGTTGTTTCTCGCTATTATTTCTCGTCTCGGAGCCGGCGCGGATCGGGGCCTACATCGTCTCCCTCTTTAATACGCCGCGGCACCACCATTACCGGGCACTCAGCATATCCGAGCAAAGATTGCGAGGTGGAGCCCAGCAATAATCCCCGAAAACCGCCACGCCCGCGCGTACCTACAATTACTAAATCTACTTCACGAGAAAACTCTGCCAATCTGCCCACGGGATTACCTTGCCCGACGGTGATTGACGAATCGATATCTCGCCCTTCATCTACTTCCCGCAGCTGGCGCTCGATTACTTCGCGTACGTCGTCAAAAATATCGTTGGTGAGGGCGAACTGCGGCACCCAACTCACCGGATCGACGTTCACCGTATCAAAAATATTTAGGTGCGCATCCCAGCGATCTGCTTCCCAAACTCCGCGTTGTAAGGCAATTTTCGCTGCCTCGGAGCCATCTACCCCTACCACAATTTTTTTAATCGGCAGGCAGCGCTGCACACTTTCCGGAGGCACCACCACAGTAGGGCAATAAGCATAGGCAGGTACAGCCGTAGAAACTGTGCGCAAAATCCGATCGGCGATCCGGCCACTTTTCAGCCCGTGCCCACCTAAGACGATTAACGCCACTTTTTTCGACATTTCCACCAAAACTTCTGAAGGGTCGCCGTCAATAAGCTGCGAGGTCACTTTTACGCCTTGCCCGCTCACTTCGGCCACTAAGCGCCGCATATTGGCTTCCGCCGCCTCATACAGGAGCTTTCCCTCTTCGCGTACCGCCTCCGGCACTACCGGAGTAATTTCTAAACCCAGACTCGGAGCACTGCCCGTTTCTCCGGGGTTATTATTGCGGGAAGTAAAATATGGGAGCTGATAGACGCAAATTAAACGCAGCTCCGCCGCCCGCCGTTTAGCCTGCTCAAACCCCCAACGTAAAGCAGCATGAGCAGCTGGGGAGCCATCTACTGCCACTATGATTACATTTTCGTGTGCCATGATATTTCCTCCCTCTTTTCTCTATTCTCTCATTTTCCTCAACTAAAACAAAGGATTTTTATGACGTAGCTCTCATCCCCCGTTTGGAAAAGAAGCGAAGTAGAATAAGAGCCGAAGCGAGGAGAAGATATGCCAGTAAAGCACCCGTTAGAATTTTATGCAAGCATCTTGCAAGAAAAATCTTTGCTTTCTAAGCCGGTAACGCTGACCAAACTTCCCGAATTAGAGATAGAGAATCTCACCTACGATTCTCGGAAAGTCACTCCTCACACCCTCTTTATCTGCAAAGGGCGCAATTTTCGCCCCGCATATCTGCAAGAGGCAAAAAAAGCCGGTGCGGTGGCCTACGTATCTGAAGTGCCTTATCCGGAAGTAGATTTGCCGGCCCTGCTCACCAGCGATATTCGCGCCGCCACTATTCTCCTCGGGCAGACCTACTATGCACACGTAGATGGGCACTTCACTACAGTGGGAATTACTGGCACAAAGGGGAAAAGCACCACGGCCTATTATTTGCGTGCAATCTGCGATGCTTGGCAATGTGCCCAAAACCGCCCACCCGTAGCTTTTATCTCTTCTATTAGCACTTTCGACGGCACAAAAGAAGAAAAATCGCATCTAACTACTCCCGAGCCTCTCGATCTTTACGCACATTTTCAAAATGCCTATGACGCCGGCATCGAAAACCTAATAATGGAGGTATCCTCGCAGGCCTTAAAGTATGGGCGCGTAGAGGGAATAGAATTTGCCATCGGGTGCTTTCTAAATATCGGAATGGATCATATTAGCGAAATCGAGCACCCGGATTTTGCTGATTACTTCGCTTCGAAGCTAAAAATTTTCCAATCTTGCCGTGCAGCCTGTGTAAATTCCCATTCGGAGCATTTAGCAGAAATTCTCGCCGCCGCGCAGAAAGCCGGAATTACTCCGCGCACTTTTGGCTACCAAAGCGATGACGATGTACAAATAAGCGAAGTGAGGCCCACGGAAGAGGGCTCGCGTTTTCACATTTCCGGTAATTTCTATAACGACGATTTCGCTATCGCTATGCCCGGAGTTTTCAATGTGGAGAATGCGGCTGCGGCCATTACGATGGCGGGGATGCTGGGAATACCGGAAGAATACGTACGGCGCGGCTTAGAATCCGCGCACGTAACTGGAAGAATGCGAGTCTATAAAAGCGCCGATAAAAACGTGATCGTGCTGGTGGATTATGCACATAACCGCATGAGTTTTGAAGCGGTATTCGCCTGTGCACACGCCGAGTATCCCGAGTACGCGCCGGTAGCTGTATTTGGTTCCGCAGGAGGAAAAGCCTATTCACGGCGCAAAGATTTAGGAGAAACGGCCGGAGAGCACGCTTCTTATGTGATACTCACTGAAGATGATCCCTATACCGAACCCGTGATTGATATTTGCCAAGAAATTGCACAATACGTGCAGTGCCCCCACGAAATAGTGGTAGATCGCCAGCTAGCAATAAAAAAAGCAATTCTCGGTGAATATGGCTGCGAAAAGGTGCCGGCGCGGCGAATCGTACTGCTCCTAGGAAAGGGGGAAGATACTGAGATGAAGCGGCAAAATGGTTGGGAGGAAGCACCTTCGGACGCCGAATTGGCGCAAAAATATCTAGCTGCTTTGCCGGATTGTATTTAACCGCGCTCTTGCACAGTATCTAATCGCGGAACTGAATAGTATCTAGCTGCGATATTAATTAATTTTTAGCCGCAGTTGCAGAACTATCAGCCTATTTTGTGAAATGGTAGAAACTATCAGCTTTGTAACCAAAGTGTAAAACTATCGGCTTATTTTTAGCCGAATATTAGTTTATTTTTAGCCGAAGCGGTAGAAAGAAGGGTTGCCGTAAAGCGGGCCCGCGTAGGTGCCACTAGACGGAGTCCGAGCCGCGATGTGCTGCCCATTTCCGAGATAGATTCCCACGTGCCCTGGCCAATACACTAAATCACCGGGCTGAGCGGCGGAGGCGGGAATACGCTGCCCCCGAGCTGCCTGCATTTCCGTCTGGTGCGGAAGATTAATGCCAAATTGTGCATATATGTACTGAGTGAAGCCGGAGCAATCCCAGCCAGCCGGTGTCGCCCCACCATATACGTAGCGAGCGCCACTGAACTGCAAAGCATACTCAGCGATTCCTGAGGTAGCAGCCGGCGGAATATTTGAAAAGTCGAAAGAGCTATTCCCCGCAGCAGCTCCGATATTTGCTGCGTTCGAAGTAGCCGTAGGAGTAGGAGCAGCCTGCGCTTCTAAATCGATATGCGCAAATCCCCAGCCGGAGCCATCATTGGAAAGATCGGAGGTCTGCACCTCGACAGCCGGAATCTCATAATCCTTTTCTGCACTGCCAAGCGCTACCGTAGCAGCAGCTCTTTCTGGTGCAACTGCCGCAGCCTCATCAGCCGGAGTAGCGAAAGCAGCGGGAGCGCCCATGCCGAGCAGAGTGCCAGCCACGGAAGCAGTGGCAAATCCTTGCGCGCCACGTTTCCACAGCATATTCGGCGAATCTGCCTTTAAGTGCCGTCCTGCCATTGAGTTCCTCCACAGTTAAATCGAAGTGTAACTAATGTTGCTACTATTTCTATCCTCGTTAATCATAACGGGAAGAAACGGAAATGTCACAAATTTGTAACAGTGTAATGAATCACCGTTCCATAACGTAAATGTTATAAAAAACTTTCCTGCATGTCTACAATAGAGGCATAATGCCACGTAGAAGCGAATAAATAAAATAACTTTTTGATAACGCTTCTGCTTTTACGCGCAAAAAATTACCGAAAATCATGGAATTCCCGCTCAAAAATATCTCCGTTTTCCGAAAACTGTAGCGCAGATTACATTATTTGCCGCTCTTTATAACTTTTGTGCCTACTTACTAAGAGCGGCGCGTAGCTATTCAGCGCCATACACTTCTACTCACCACAGCACACATTTACTCACCGCGATATCTACCTATTCACCGCGGCGTAAACCTACTCACAGCTACAGGCAACTATTCAGCGCGCACTAAAATTCCCTGCGCAGTCTGCTCCGCTAGAGCAATCACACCCGTCGGCATCTTTACATACACTTGGTAATCTTGCTTTCCCAGCACCTGTATTTTGGTTTCCGGCAATATCTGCAGCTCTTCTAGTACCCGCACTTCATCTTCTTCCACCTGTAGCCTTTCCACAAACTGCATAATCTGGCATTTTTTACCAAAATCTGCGCCCGCTGCCAGGTTTTCTAAATCGACGCCGTCCGGAATAGCCACCGTATTGGCGAAATTGCTCAGCGATTCTACACCCGGCACACGCGCACAATCTTGCTGCGGAAATAGGCATTCATCGCTGGGAATTGGATTCCCAAAAGGATCTTTCTCTGGCTTACCTAGCACCTCGAACATTTTTTCTGCCACTTCGTCAGAAAGCACATGCTCCCAACGGCACGCCTCCGCATGAATATCCGAAAGCGGAATATGAATTAAATCGTAGAGCACTCGCTCCGCTATCCGGTGCCGGCGCATTACGTGCGCAGCCCGCTTTCTACCTTCACTAGTAAAGACAATGTGTCGATTTTCCGCCACGTGCAGTAGGCCATCTCGCTCCATGCGCGCTACCGTCTCCGAAACGGTAGGGCCCGACTGATCTAAGCGCTCCACAATGCGCGCCCGCAGAGCCGGTATGTCTTCTTCTTCCAGCTCATAGACAGTCTTCAGATACATCTCCGCGGTATCCACTAAATTACTGCTCATCGCCCTCTCCCCTTATTTATAGTTTTCCTCACTATTTACTATTTTAGCGGTTAGCCAAGCCACATTCCGTTTTTCCCCAAAATACCGATTTTCAAAGCCTCTCGCGCCTTATTATCGCTAATTTTTCTTCCGCGCCGCGTCTACCTTAAAACACCTAGCACTAGGTTAAATAAAGAAATTCAGTAAAAAATGTAAAGATAGGAGTATGGACAATTTTTTAGAAAAAATTCTTCCGCGCGACGGCCGCTTCGGATCAGGCCCTTCAAAGATACGCCCCGAACAGATGCAAGCTATAGCTGCCGCGCCTTTCGGCACTTCCCACCGGAAACCACCCGTAAAAGAAATTGTGGGAGATATTCGCTCTGGACTCACCGATTTATTTCAACTCCCCGCTGGCTATGAAGTACTGATTGGCAACGGTGGAGCGAGCGCCCTCTGGGATGCAGTAGCTTTCAACCTGGTGGAGAAGCATGCTCAGTATGCCGTAATGGGAGAATTTTCTGGAAAAGCTGCCCATGCTGCACAAAACGCCCCGTGGTTAGAAACGCCAGAAGTGCGCACCACCGTGCCCGGCACAATTATCACGAATGAAACTACCACCGGTATCGATACCTATCTCTATGCCCACAATGAAACCTCTACCGGCGTTTGCAGCCCGCTGCGCCGCTATGGAGATTCTGCTGCTGGTACTACTGGTGGTGCTACTGCCTCTGCCGCTGCTGCTGATGCGCCACTTACCATTGTGGACGGCACTTCAATTGCCGGCGGATATATATTCCCAGCTTCCGAAGTGGATTTTTACTACTTTTCCACCCAAAAGTGCTTCGGAGCAGAAGGCGGATTGTGGGTAGCTTTTGCCTCTCCTGCCGCGGTGGAGCGAATTGAAAAGATTGCCAAAGAGCGCTGGATTCCCGATTTCCTTAATTTACAGATTGCGCTGGAGAATTCCCGAAAAAATCAGACCTACAACACCCCCGCTATTGGCACGCTCACCCTGCTGAGCTCTCAAATAAAGTGGATGCTAGAAATAGGGGGCATGGAGGCGACGGCGGCGCGGAGCCGCGCTAATTCCCAAGCGGTGTACGAATGGGCAGAGCAGCATCCGCTGGCGACGCCGTTTGTAAAAGACCCTGCTTATCGCTCTCCGGTAGTAGCTACCGTGGATTTTGTAGCGGAAGTGGATACCAAAGGAATTATCCAACGCCTCCGAGAAAACGGCGTATTAGATATCGATTCCTATCGCTCATTGGGGCGGAATCAATTCCGAATTGGTGCTTTCCCAGCTATCGACACTGAAGATATCGTTAAGCTGCTCCAGTGTATTGACGCCTGCCTGCCGCTCTACACCAAGGCCTGAGGCGCGGCGAAAGAGCCAATAAAAACAGCGGATTGGCATATTCTTCGAAAAAGACGTAAACTCTTTATCGATTCGCGGGTGTAGTTCATCGGTAGAATGGCAGCTTCCCAAGCTGCAGAGGCGGGTTCGATTCCCGTCACCCGCTCTGCCGTGACATAGACGCGTATATTGGCGAGCACGGCGTTTTGCTAAGCGGAG
>NZ_CAMXYE010000053.1 GCF_947253055.1 uncultured Arcanobacterium sp.
AATGAAGCTCTCTTCATGCGTCCCGGTATGCTCCTCGTATCCGGTACCGCTACTTCGGATGAGGTGCTGGTAGACGGAGCCGGCGAAGGATTGGGGCGTTTCCTCCAATACTTGGGCAAGTGGATTCGCAAGTTACAAGATGGCTACGTGCGTACTTACGCCAGCTATATAGTGCTCGGTCTATTCATCTCTCTTATCGCTGCTTTGGCAGCATCGATGTGAGTTAGGAAGGAAATAAGCTAATGCAAACAGCAATAGAAGCAACCTTTCCCTGGTTGTCAGTTCTTGTCCTGCTCGCTGCCGGCGGATCGCTAGGTTTGGCTTTAATAAAACCAGCCGGTCGGTTCGCAAAGCAGATTACGCTGGGTATCTCTTTGCTAATTTTGGCACTTTATGTCGTCGCTTTACTGACTGATTTTGCTCCCCAGGAAGCGGGAGTGGTGCAGCTAAGCGAAACTTATACCTGGATTTCTCAGTTAGGAGTTTCTCTAGCTTGGGGTGTCAACGGGCTCAGCGCAGTTATGATTGGTTTGGCCGTATTCCTAGTGCCGCTGGTAATTATCGCCGCTTGGAATGATTTCACTCCGGAAAAAGCGGCAGGCTATTTTGCGTGGATTCTTTTCCTCGAAGCCGTAATGATTGCCCTTTTCGCTGCCCGCGATGTATTCCTTTTCTATATTCTCTTCGAATTAATGATTCTCCCCATGTACTTCTTAATTGGAAGATACGGCGGGCAAGGGCGCAAGCGGGCTGCTATGAAGTTCCTGCTCTACTCCTTGCTAGGTGGATTTATTATGTTGGTGGGGGTAATCGCTGTTTACTTCTACGGCCCGGGTGGCCCGCGCGGCTATATGCTCGATACGCTCCAGGCCGGCTTGGCTATACCTCCTGCTGCAGAGATGTGGATTTTCTTCGCTTTCTTCTTTGCTTTCGCTATCAAGGCTCCGATGTGGCCGGTGCACACCTGGCTGCCTGATACGGCTGCCTCTGCGCCAACTGGTACCTCTATCCTCTTGGTAGGAGTACTGGATAAGCTCGGTACCTACGGAATGATTGCAATTTGTTTGCAGCTTTTCCCCATAGCGAGCCGGAAGGCAGCTCTTATTATCATCGCTTTCGCCATCGTCTCCATTATTTGGGGTGCTTTAATGGCCATTAGCTCTGATAATTTGCTGCGCTTGGTTTCCTATACATCGGTCTCCCACTTCGGCTTTATGGTGATGGGAATATTCTCCGGATCAGCTATGGCGCTCTCCGGTGCAATGCTCTATATGGTGGCACACGGAGTGGGTACGGCTGCTCTCTTCTTTACCGTAGACTTCCTCGCGAAGCGGGGAGGGAGCCCGGCGATTTCTGCTTACGGTGGTTGGCAGCGCGTCACGCCACTTCTCGCAGGTACTTTCTTAATTGCCGGTTTAGCTACTATGGCTTTGCCGGGGCTTTCGGGCTTCATACCGGAGTACCTAGTACTGATGGGTACTTTCCATATTTTGCCGGTAGCTGCGATTTTGGCAGTCATCGGAGTAGTGCTAGCGGCGCTATATATTCTGCTTCCCTATCAACGCATTTTCACCGGGCCGCGCCCCGAGTTGGAAAAAGAGGATTTACGGGGAAGAGAAAAGACAGTATTAGGAATACTAATCGCTGCTATGCTCGGCCTTGGTTTCTACCCGGCACCTATTTTAGATTTAGTAAATCCAATCACCGCGCAGCAGCAGGTGGTAACGATAGCTAGTACCAGCACTGCTGCGTTGGAAGGGAGCAACAAGTGAGTACGACGAATACTATGATTCAATGGGCAGCTCTCGCTCCGCTGCTAATTGTGCTAGGGGCAGCAGTAGTAGCTACCCTATTGGAAGCATTTTTGCCGCGGAAGTTGCGCCCAATTGTGCAGCGCTCCTTCTTCCTGCTCGCCCTAATTGCGGCATTAGCCACTATTATCTGGCGCGGGATGGTGGCTAACCAACAAGAAGTTTGGGCTACTACGCCACTTTCTATCACTCAAGGTGGGGGTGGATTTACCGGAATAGCTTTCGTAGAAGATAGTTTCTCGCTTATTGCGCAGGCCATTATCGTATTAATTACTTTATTGGCTGGGCTAATAATGCTGGATCGCAGCGAATTAAAAGAAAGTGCTTTTGCTGCAGATTCAGCCACTACGCCAGGTTCACCTGCGGAAGCAGAGGCGAGTAAATACGGTCTCCGGCAGACGGAAGTGCTACCGCTGGTACTTTTTGCCGCCGGAGGCATGATGGCTTTCGTTTCTGCTTTCGATTTACTCTCGCTTTTCATTGCCTTGGAAGTAATGTCGCTGCCCCTGTATGTACTTTCCGCTACCGCGCGCCGGCGGCGGTTACTTTCGCAGGAAGCTGCCGCGAAGTACTTCCTGCTCGGAGCTTTTTCTTCGGCTATCTTCCTCATGGGAGCTGCCTTAGTATACGGCGGTACTGGCAGTCTGATTTTCAGCGAAATTCTCAGCGTCGCCCTTCAAACTACCGACATTAAGACGTGGCTGCTGCTAGCCGGTACGGTAATGATTCTGGTTGGTCTGCTCTTCAAAGCGGGGGCAGCTCCATTCCACAGCTGGAAGCCAGATGTGTACCAAGGAGCTCCTACTCCTATTACCGGATTCATGGCCGGAGGAGTATTAGTGGCCGCTTTTGTGGCTTTGTTGCGGGTGATGCTCTATATCGCGGGCACTTTGGTCGCGCAGCTCACCGTCTTCTTGTGGATTATTATTATCGCTACAATTCTCATTGGTACGATATTGGGCTTAGTGCAGGGAGATATTAAGCGACTATTGGCGTATTCTTCTATTGCCCATACTGGCTTTATTCTCGTAGCCATCAGCGTGTTGGACTTAAAGGAAATTACTCCGCAGCAGTACGCACAGACTAGTTCGGCAATTCTTTTCTACCTCTTGGCTTATGGTCTTGCTACGGTGGGTGCTTTCGGCATCGTCACCTTGGTGCGGCAGAAAGATGCGGCTGGAAATATCGGCGGTGAAGCTACTGCTTTAGCGAGCTGGGCCGGTCTTGGTAAACGCAGTCCGCTCCTCGCGGCTGCGATGACCATTTTCTTGCTCTCCTTTGCTGGTATTCCGCTCACAGCTGGTTTTATTGGAAAGTTTGAAGTCTTCAAAGCTGGTGTAGCAGGAGGCGCCACCGTTTTGGTGGTAGTAGCTGTTTTAGCTTCTGTAGCTACGGCTTTCTTCTATTTCCGGATTTTACAGTTGATGTTCTTCACGGAGCCAGCAGAAAATGTGCAAATAGTGAAATCGGCTGGGTTCTCTATTGCGGCTATCGTCGCAGCTGCTATCCTAGTTCTGGGATTGGGGATTTTCCCTGATCTATTACTGGGCATAGTACAAGGAACATTTGCGTGAATGTAATTGTTGATACTTTGGCTACCCATGGAGCCTTAGGGGAGAAGATCTCTTCTCGTCTCGGTGAAGTGGAAGCCAAGCTAGAGAAGATAGCTAGCGAAAATACTCCACTCTTGAACGAGGCCACTTCCCATTTAGTACGCGCGGGAGGAAAACGGCTGCGTCCTCTACTCTGTCTTCTGACTGCGGAGCTGGGCGCCGAGCCGGACCATGGCGATGTTTTAGATGTAGCAGTGGCAGTGGAGCTCACCCATCTCGCTTCGCTTTATCATGACGATGTGATGGATGATGCCGCGCTTCGGCGGGGAGTGCCTACAGCTCAGAAGCTATACGGTAATTCAGCCGCTATTATGGCGGGAGATTTGCTTTTCGCGCAGGCTTCGCTAGTTATTTCTGGCTTAGGGGAAGCAGCCGTAAAGCGTTATGCCCGTACTTTCCAGCGGCTTTGCCATGGGCAGCTCCAAGAAGCGATGGGGCCAGAAGCGGGCAAAGATCCGCGTACCCATTATTTGGAAGTACTCTCGGATAAAACTGGTTCCCTCATTGCGGCGGCAGCGCGCGATGGAGTATTAGCGGCGCGGGGCAGCCAAGAGATAGCGGCCGCCGTCGCCCAGTATGCAGAATATCTGGGTATTGCTTTTCAACTGGCAGATGACGTCTTAGATTTGCAGGCCGATTCGG
The DNA here is from genome assembly GCF_947253055.1 of uncultured Arcanobacterium sp. Lineage (GTDB taxonomy): Bacteria > Actinomycetota > Actinomycetes > Actinomycetales > Actinomycetaceae > Arcanobacterium_A. Next base: position 4,067 of record NZ_CAMXYE010000053.1, read on the forward strand.
ATATCGCCGGAAAAATTCCCGGTACTGATTTACTAGAAAATGTCGCTACTATGCCGACCCTTCTCCTGGCGGAACAACAGCGAGCAGGTATCTTAGACGCTGCGGGAGAAGAAATAATGCGGATGCTAGCTGCTTCGGTTGAAGAGCGGCGGGGGCAGTTGCCGCGCTTACTAGATTTACTTTCCCAGCATGCAGTGGTGGAGCAGACGCGCGCTATTGCGGCGGAATATTGCCGCAAAGGTCTGGCAGAGCTAGAAATTTTGCCGGCAGGAGAAGTAAAAGCGGCACTGGTAGATTTCGCTCATATGATGGTAGATCGCCAGCAATAATTGATAATTGGGCAGGGAAAGCATAGAAAGCATAGAATAGGCTCAGTTACCGCTTAAAAAATAAAACCAGGAGTAGATGTGCGTAAGCTGATAGATAGAGTCCTGCGTTCCGGTGAGGGTCGCACACTGAAAAAACTACAAAAAATTGTGGAGCAGGTGAATCTGCTTGAAAGCGATTTTCACGAGTTAAGTGATAGCGAATTGCAGGAAATGACTAATGAATTCCGCCAGCGCTATGCCGATGGGGAATCTCTAGACGATTTACTTCCCGAGGCTTTCGCTACCGTGCGGGAAGCAGCTATACGTACGATCGGCCAGCGGCATTTTGACGTGCAGATAATGGGTGGAGCTGCTCTGCACTTGGGAAATATCGCCGAGATGAAAACTGGTGAAGGAAAAACTCTCGTCGCCACCTTGGCTGCCTATTTGAATGCTATTCCGGGGCGGGGAGTGCACGTGGTGACGGTCAATGATTATTTGGCTTCTTATCAGTCGGAGTTGATGGGGAGGATCTATCGTTTTCTGGGTATGCGCACCGGCTGTATAGTTGCCGGTTTAACTCCGGAACAGCGCCGCGAAGAGTATGCGGCCGATATTACTTATGGCACCAATAATGAATTCGGCTTCGATTTTTTGCGCGATAATATGGCGCGGGAAACTTCCGGATTAGTGCAGCGTGACCACTATTTTGCCATCGTCGACGAAGTGGATTCTATTCTTATTGACGAAGCGCGGACTCCGTTAATTATTTCTGGCCCGGCTGAAGGCGATGCTAATAAATGGTACAAGGCCTTTGCCCAAGCGGTAATTTCTATGCATAAGAATATCGACTATGAAGTGGATGAAAAGAAACGCACCGTCGGTATTCTGGAGCCGGGGATAGATAAGGTAGAAGATTTGCTCGGAATCAGCAATCTTTACGAGAGTGTAAATACTCCGCTTATCGGCTATCTGAATAATGCGATTAAAGCGAAAGAGCTTTTTTTCCGCGACCGCGATTACATTGTGCAGGGCGGAGAAGTACTCATTGTAGATGAGCACACTGGGCGAGTACTGCCAGGGCGGCGTTACAACGAAGGTATGCACCAAGCGATTGAAGCAAAAGAAGGCGTAGAGATAAAAGCTGAAAATCAGACTCTAGCCACAATCACTTTGCAGAATTATTTCCGTATGTACGATAAGCTCTCCGGAATGACCGGTACCGCGGAAACGGAAGCAGAAGAATTTGCTTCTACCTATCATATCGGCGTAGTGGTGATACCGACTAATAAGCCAATGATTAGGCAAGATCATACTGATTTGGTCTACCCCACGGAGCGAGGAAAATTCCAAGCAATTGTAGAAGATATCCGCCAACGCTACGAGAAGGGGCAACCGGTACTGGTAGGTACGGCCTCGGTGGAGAATTCGGAAAAGCTTTCTGCGCTCTTGAAAAAGGCCCATATTAAGCACGAAGTATTGAACGCTAAACAGCATAAACGCGAAGCAGCGGTAGTGGCAATGGCGGGGCGCAAATATGCGATCACGGTAGCTACTAATATGGCTGGGCGTGGTACTGATATTATGCTTGGCGGAAATGCTGAGCATATTGCAGTAGGCATGATGGAAAAACGGGGTATTAATGCGCAAGAGAATCCGGAAGAATACGAGGCAGCCTGGCCGGAGGTTTTGAAAGAGGCGCAAGAAGTGGTGGCAGCTGAGCATGATGAGGTTGTGCAGTTAGGAGGACTCTACGTACTAGGTTCGGAGCGGCACGAATCGCGGCGTATTGATAACCAGCTGCGCGGGCGTTCGGGCCGGCAGGGAGATCCAGGAGAGTCGCGTTTCTATATTTCTTTAGAAGATGATCTCATGCGCCTCTTCGCCAATTCCCGGGTAATTTCTCCTTTGCGCAATGGCCCAGAAGATCAGGCTTTAGAGTTGAAGATTTTAGCTAAGACTATTCGCCGAGCGCAGACTGCTATCGAGGCACGCAATGCGGAAATTCGTAAGAACGTCTTGAAGTATGACGACGTTATGAACGAGCAGCGTACCGTGGTCTACGAAGAACGGCATCGCATTCTCAATGGAGAAAATCTAGAAGAGCAGATTCAATCTTTTATTGATTTCGTAGTAGAAGATGTAGTGACGGCGGAAACCGCTGGAAATTCGGAAGATTGGGATTTGCACGCACTCTGGGTGGAAATACAGTCTTACTTTAAGCCATCCTTTACAGCGGAAGAGCTTTTAGCTGAATACGGCGGCCAGCATAATTTGGAGCGGGAGAATCTTCTCCAAGAATTAGATACCGATGCCCATAATATTTATGCCGAGCGTGCCGAAGAGCTCGGTGACGAAACTATGCGGCAAGTGGAGCGGCAAGTATTGCTGAATGTGCTGGATCGGAAGTGGCGTGAGCACCTTTACGAAATGGACTATTTGAAAGAGGGAATTGGCTTGCGCGCTATGGCACAGCGCAATCCCTTGGTGGAATATAAGCAAGAAGGCTACCAAATGTTCCAGTCGATGAACGATGCTATTCGATCGGAGACGGTACGTTTTCTCTTCAATTTTGAGCTTCCTTCCGAGCAGGAATCGCGTTTGCAAGCGGAAGCTGCCGCTGCGGAGCAGCAAGCAGAATTGCAAGAGGTAGGAGCATCAGTATTGATGCAGCCGAGTAAACGCGCAGAGAAAATGGCAGCGCAGATGATTGGGGCGCAGAATACACCGGAGCAAAAGATGAACTATACTTCGGCTAATTCTGGTGCCAGTGCGCCGCAACCGCAGCATAATTCGGCGCGTACTAATGCCACCGATACAGATGCAGCTGCCTACTCGGGGATGAATCGAGAGCAGCGGCGGGCGGCGAAAAAGGCGCAACGCCGGCGCGGGCGCTAACTATAACTGTTTTTACCTGCCTGCGTTTACAGCTGGTATGGGGTGATGCCCTTAGAGTAGGGCAGTTTCGTGCTGCAACGATATAGTGGCAGGCTGATACAGGGCTAGTACAGGGCAGAAATTAAATAATTTCTAGTGCAGTTACTTGCCAATTTCTTCTTCGAGCTTCTAAGCGGAGAGCGACGGCGCGCATTTTTATTCCATCGTGCACAATTACGCATATTTCTGCGATACCTGGGCGGGGATAGCAAGCGCGTACCCGGCGGAGCCGCGGTAGGGGGCAGCATTCTGCTTTTCCGAAAATTCGCATTCCCAGGCTGGCTCGCCGTGCTAGTGCTTGGTAGACCTGTGGATTGAGCCAAGTCTGCAATTGGCGGAGCGGGCGTTTTCCTTGCAAAATTTCAATTGCTTGAATAGCTATTTGGGCAGCAAATTTTCGCGCATTTGGTCGCGGTTTTTTCGCCGGTATTAGCGGGGGTGCTTCTTCTTCGAAGAAAGTGGCAGTTAGCGATTTGCTGGTGCTTACCGCGTGCAATGCTATGCGGTCATAAGTGCTAGATGTGGGTGCAGTGGGGCTAGCTTTATTTGGGGTAGGTGCAGCGGGAGCATCTTTACGTGGAGTAGCTGCAGCTGCAGCGGGTTTAGTGAGAGCAGATTTAGCTGCGGCAGGTTTAATGGGAGTAGGTGCAGTGGGGGAGGCTGCTTTCGAGGCAGAGTCGTATTGCCAAATTCGGGGCGGCGAATCTAGCTCCGTATCTCCCAGCTCTTGTTTTAGTTGGGGAGTATGAGAATATGGGTTAGCAGTATGAATATCGCCGGTATGAGCAGGGCGAGAAATAGGCGCATTGCTGCCTGTGCTCCCATCGCTCTTAGCACGGCTACTGCGCGGGAGTCTATATTTTTTAGTAGATGCAGATATTTTTTGTGCATGCGAAGCAGAAATAGAGTGCGAAAGCGTAAAAATTTTTTCGGAACTAGGCGGTGTATCTGTAGATATTTCTTCGGTAATGACCTGTTGAGCAGACATAATTATCCCTATCTTGTATCAGCTCTCGACCGGAAAGAGGTGTGAAACTATTAAGAGCGTGGATACATCAATAGGGGATAAAAGATGTAAAAGGGAGCGCCACGTAGAAATTAATTGGCATTTCTTCATGTATACGAAGTTATTTAATTCATAGCTACCGGTTATACACGGTAAAATATAAAGTTCGCGCGAGAGCTGGGGAGAGATATTTTTATGCCTATTTTTCGCGTGAAAAGATATGACTTAATATGGATATATGCGCATTTACATACCTCTTACGGCAGCAGACTTGGCAGCTGCGGAGATTTCGCCGCGCCGGATCTATACGGTAACTCCGGAGTTTCGGAGCTCTTACCCAGATTGGGGAGAAGAAAACTTAGAAATGGCTACTACTTTAGCGGCTGCGGATGAATCTTTACGGCGCCTAGCGGAGGATTCGAAAAGCTATCGTCGCTTAGTAGGCGCGGGGGAAGTGCCAGCAGAAGCGGTAGTTTTTGCGGGGGCAGGAAATACTGCTGCAGAAAATTCTGCGGTAGAAAATGAATTAGGCGCCGGAGAGCTGCGCATGCCCTTAGCGTGGAGCAAGATTGAATCTCTCCTAGTGGATGAAAGTGGCTGGGAAGATTTAGTGCAACGGGCTATAGCAGGAGATGAAGAAGCTTTTCTCCACACGGAAAATATAGATTTACTCTGGTATGACGCCGCAGAGCGGGCTTTACTATACGCCGAGCTCAATAAATAGCGCGTATTTCCGTAAATAATTGGTATTTCACTAAGTGGCGTGCACTTTAGCAAATAGTTTGCAGCTCCGAGCCGCAAGTAGGGGTAGGAGATATACTGACGCGGCTGGGAATAATACTCTTTAATTCTTCAACGTGCGAAACTATTCCCACTATTCTCCCCTGTGCAGTGAGAGTGCGTAAAGTCTGCATTACCGCATCGCGTACTCCAGCCGAAAGTGTGCCAAAGCCTTCGTCGATAAGGAGAGTGTCGATGCGAATACCTCCGTTTTCTTCTTGCACTATTTCTGCTAAAGCTAATGCCAGAGCCAAAGAAGTGTAAAAAGTTTCTCCTCCAGAAAGCGAAGCCGTCGGGCGAATAATATCCCCAGTAGGTGAGCCGTCGTGATCAATCACCGAGAGTCCCAAGCCAGTTTTCCGTATTTTCTTTGATTCATCTTCGCTGCGTATAAGGGAATAACGCCCAGCAGATATCTTCTCTAAATGTTCATTCGCCCGGTTTACCACTGCTTCGAAGCGATGCAGAAGTACCCACATATTCAGGGGAATGCGGGAGGTGGAAAATTCTCCCGCATTGGCAATGCTGGCTAAGCGAATAATCTCCGTAGCTGCTTGCGCTTTTTTATGCCAAGTATGGGCAGCTTTTTGCACCGGCACTAGCAAACGCTGGGCATCTTCCGCTCCCTGCTTAGCGCGGCCAGCCTGCTGCTCTGCCTCTGTCTCTTATACACATCTGACGCTGCCGACGAAACCTTATGGGTGTAG
>NZ_CAMXYE010000054.1 GCF_947253055.1 uncultured Arcanobacterium sp.
GGACTTTGCCTTTAGTGAAAAGTGGTGGCTCGCTCCTCGCTTTGAAAGGTGCCCGCGCAGAAGAAGAAATAAAAGCTGCACATACGCAGCTGCGTAAATATAAGGCGGCTTGGGTAGATGTGCACGACGTAGCTATTTGGGGTGCGGTAGAGGGTACGCGGGTAGTGGAGATTAAAAAGAAGTAGGAAAGCGCCGGCAGTATATAGAGCGGCGCAAGTAAGCACGTCGTCATAAGTAATAATTTCGGAAGTAAGCACGCTGGAAGTAAAAAGAGCGCGGAAACTATAAAAATAACGTATTCATTTGTTTATTTAGTAGTTATTTATTCATCATCTCCATTATACCTACAATATATCAGGGAAAAGATTCCGCTCTTTTCGTTTAGTGGGTATATTAAGAGTGCCTATATGATGAATAGGGAAGCAGTAAAATTTATCCATTAGTGAAGGCAGAATTGCTTCTCTATTTATTACGATATAGGTATCGGTACTTTACTGTTTAAGAATTTTTGCTGTTTATTGCAAGATAGTGATTAGATAGGCTCGAAGTAGGGAAAGCAGGATTTTATGCAAAACATAGATGGGCAAACGGGTGCAGTAGAGTCTAGTGGCTTATCGAATGTGGATAATACGGAAAACGAAGATTTTCTGGAAACCCTGCTACAAGATTCTCCCCTAGGTGCTGCTCTCGCGCGCGACCGAAAAGTGATGCAAGAAGTAGCTGCTTCTCCTTTTCCGCGCCCTGCTATACCCCGAGTAATTACGGTGGCAAATCAAAAAGGTGGTGTAGGTAAAACTACTACAGCGGTAAATATTGCAGCAGCACTCGCAAAAGGCGGACTACAAGTACTTGTAATAGATGGCGATCCCCAAGGTAATGCTTCTACTGCACTTGGGGCTGATAAAAACGCGGAAGTTTCTACCCTTTATAACGTATTGCAGGGAGAAGTTGATATTGCGCAGGTAGTGCAGATATGCCCAGAGTTACGTAACTTGCAAGTGGTTCCCGCGAATATGGATTTATCTTTATTAGAATTTGAATTAGCTAATTCTGAGCAACGCGAATTTCGTATGCAAAAAGCGGTGCAAGATTATTTAGATGTTTCACGTGAAACATCTGCTGCGCCAGATTATATTATTATCGATTGTCCGCCTTCTTTAGGCTTATTAACCATTAATGCATTAGTGGCAGCAAAAGAAATTCTTATTCCAATTCAAACTGAATACTATGCTTTGGAAGGATTGACGCAACTATTAAAAACCATAGGGCGGGTACGAGAGGCTCTACAAGCAGAAGTACAGATATCCACGATTTTACTTACGATGTTTGATAGGCGTACTAATCTTTCGCAAGAAGTAGCTGCAGAGGTGCGGGCGTATTTTCCTCAAGAAACCTTAAATATAGAGATTCCGCGCAATATTCGAATTTCCGAAGCACCTAGTTTTCAGCAGAGTGTAATTACTTATGATGAGAGATCTTCTGGAGCGATAGCTTATATGGCTGCTGCAAAAGAAATAGCCGAGCGAGCAAATCAAGTAGAAAACTAAGTAGAAAACTAAGTAGAAAACTAAGCGAAAAAAGTAAATAAAAAGTAGTTAGAATTTAATTGGCGAAAGATATTAATTTAGTTGCTTTTGTTGAATAATTTGAGGGGATGAAACGATGAGAGAAAAACGGCGTGGATTAGGGCGAGGAATCGGCGCTTTGATTCCTGATTCTCAAGGTGAAAAAGAAAGTCCAATTGACGTATTTTTTAGCTCGGCACGTCCCGCTGCTTCGGCAAATACTGCTACAGAAGGTATCACAGTAAAAAATAGTGCCGGTAAAAATACTGGTGGAGCAGCTAAAAACAAGGTTAGTGAAAATGACGCTCCCGATATTTCTGTAACTGGGGATAAAAAGTCGGTAAAGAAAGCCGCAAGCGGTAAAAAGAAAACGAATGAAGTGAGTGCCGCGCAGACAGGTGCAGCTAGCGCAGAAAAAGCACGAAAAGTTTCGAAAAAGTACAAGAATGTTTCACGTGAAACGGATACTTCCCAAGATTTAGTGCCAGTGCCGGGAGCTACTTACGGAGAAATTGCTTTAGATCAGATAATTCCAAACACAAAACAGCCTCGGCAAGTTTTTGATGAAGATGAATTAGACGAATTAGCGCTTTCCATAAAAGAAGTAGGAGTATTACAGCCAATAGTAGTGCGCCCCTTGGCAGAGAGAGATGCCAGCCATCCGCAAGCACGCTATGAATTAATTATGGGTGAGCGGCGCTGGCGCGCTTCGTTAAAAGCAGGGAAGAAGACTGTGCCGGCAATTGTGCGCCATACCGAGGATGCAGACTTATTGCGAGATGCATTATTGGAGAATTTGCATCGGGCACAGTTGAATCCTTTGGAAGAGGCAGCAGCTTATCAACAGTTATTAGATGATTTCCAATGCACACAAGAGGAACTATCGAAACGAATTGCGAAATCTCGCCCCCAGATTTCAAATACCTTGCGGCTTTTGAAGTTGCCACCTTTGGTGCAGCGGCGGGTAGCGGCAGGGGTGCTTTCAGCTGGGCATGCCCGAGCACTTTTAGGGTTGAACGATCCGGCTGCTATGGAGCGTTTAGCGCAGCAAATAGTAGCGGAAGGCTTGTCAGTCCGAGCTACGGAAGAAAAAGTTACCTTAAGTGGTGAAGAAAAGTTAGTTACACCGCGGCGTCCACAGCAAGTTGATCCAGAGCTGGCTACTTGGGCGCAAGAATTAGGCGATTACTTAGATACAAGAGTAAAGATTGTGCAAGGAATACGAAAAGGGAAAATAACTATAGAATTCGCTTCTGTTGAAGATTTACAGCGGATTTTAGAGATTATTGGCGCAGGAAAATAAAACCAGCAATAGAAGCCAAAGAGAAAAGCGGGATAGTGTTATTACTATCCCGCTTTTACTGGTTAGCTAGCCTATTTAGCTGCTATATCTGCTAAATAATTCTCAGCATCTAAAGCAGCTTTACAGCCACTGCCAGCTGCCGTGACGGCTTGCCGATAGTGACTATCTACGACGTCGCCGCAAGCAAAAACTCCAGGCAAATTAGTCTTTGTAGTGGGGTGTTCTACTTTTATATAGCCTTTTTCATCGGTATCAATTTCACTCGCTACCACTTTGGAACGTGGTTCATGCCCAATAGCTACGAAAAGTCCCGCCACCTTCAGTTCAGAGAGTTCTCCCGTCTGGGTATCCTTTAAGATCAGTGACTCCAGCGCATCTTCTCCGTTTATTTTTTCTACTACGGAATTCCAGTGCATTTCTACTTCATCTTTTGCTAGAAGCCTATCTGCCATTATCTGCGAGGCGCGCAGAGCATCGCGTCGGTGAATTACATGCACCTTTTTAGCAAATTTTGCGAGGAAAAGTGCTTCCGTGACTGCTGAATCTCCTCCACCGATTACAGCGATTTCTCGATCTTTGAAGAAGAATCCATCGCAGGTGGCGCAGTAAGAAACACCTTTTCCAGTCAGGTTAGCTTCATTTTCTAATCCGAGCTTGCGATAGGCAGAGCCGAGAGCCAGAATAACTGTCTTTGCCTTATAAGAAGCAGATTCCGTTTTTATAGTTTTTACATCGCCAGAGAGAGAAAATTCGCTGGCGTCTTCGTATTTGACTTCCGCCCCAAACTTTTTAGCTTGCTTCTCCATATTGTCCATGAGTTCGGGCCCCATGACGCCATTTTCCCAACCGGGGAAGTTTTCCACTTCGGTGGTAGTCATAAGCGCGCCACCTGCATCTAAAGCTCCGGCAATTACTAAGGTGCTGTGCCCGGCGCGGGCGCTATAAATCGCCGCCGTCCAGCCAGCTGGGCCAGAGCCCACAATTAAAACATCATAAATATCAGCCATTTTCTTTCTCCATCACTTTCTTGGCATTGTCTGGGCACTTATTTGACTGTAATTTCCGAAATTACGGCTCGATTCATTCCTTCTTCGTCTACTGGCAGAGAATCGATCCATAAAATGAATTCATCGGTTACTACTGGTTTCTTTGCTTGTAAATGCGTCTTTTCTGAAATAGCACTACTACTTACAAGCGTACCGCTTTCGGCATCCGCACTCGGAGGAAGCATCCATTTAATACTTCCACCTTCTCCGCGTACAGTCACGGTAATTTCACTAAGAGCAGTTTTTTCTTTTAATTTTACTGCTATTCCTATTTTATCATTATTGTATATAGAATTATTCTGGTACCACCAGGTGTACCAGGCAGTTTCCGGATCTCCGTCGATTGCTTTCGTTATTTCTTTTACCAGACGCTCGGTGGAGCTATTAGCTGTTTCCAGCGTCTGCGGATCTTCTGCCACTACTTTTGCACTGGAAATTTGCGGGGCTACCTGCGGAAAGTTTTCTGCTTCCGAGCTCCCGGCTGTACCGTTTTTACCTTCGTCCGTGGGTATAGATACCGGACTTAATGGCCGCAACAGGGCAAAAAGGCAGATAGCAAAAATGGCAATCCCGGCTAGTAGCATTCCCCAAAAAAGTCCGCGTGAACGACGACGCGTGTGGGTATCGCCGCTATGCGTATTGGCATTGTCTTGGCGTACGTTGGCATCGCTATCGTGCGCGCTGGCATCGCTGCCTGTAGCAGCTTCTGTATTATGAAGAGATTGCGCCTTTGTACCATCCGGTAAATCGGTGTTTGCATACGGAGTCAACTGTGCAGAGGTTGCGGGCGGTGCCGCTTTACTGGGAGTATTTCTTAGTTTTGGCCACACAAAAGGTGGACGAGAATTTTCAGATAGCGCTTCTTCTGTGTTTTCTGAGCCTGCGCCAGAATTTTGGTCAGGAGAGTTCTGGATAATTGAGTCTGCGGCACCCGAGTTTGAAGTAACTAAGTCTGGGGTAGCTAAACCTGAAACATCCGAGTCCACTTCTTCCAGTTCTGCCATTTCTTCCACTTCTGCTGCTGGATTTGGATCAGGAGCGGGATCAGTATTGGGATCAGTATTGGGATCAGGAACGGAATCAGTATTTTCTGCAGATAGATCTTGCGCACTTACCGGTAAATCTTGTGCACTTAAAAGCGGAAAAGCAGTATGCAAGCGGGTGTGTGGATTTGGAAGTGCCGTAAAATCAATTTCTCCCCACGGAGCTAGCCGCCGCAAAAAATCTCCGGCTGATGCGGGCCCTTGCCCGCTTGCCTCTGCTTGCAACAAATCGAAAAGAGCTGCCGGTAAATTCGGTAAGCTAAGCGCTTTTTGCAGCACCGAATCGTGGCTAGCTGGGTCTTCCGGGAAATCTTCTCCTTGAAGCAAAGCTGCAAGAAAAATTACCAAACCGCGCGCTTCTGCTCGATCTAGCTCGAGAGGGCTGCGCTGCAAATCTACCTGTGCCAAAGCGGCGCGAATTCCGATGCCGTCAATCAGCACTTCTCCTGAATCAGGCAAATAAATACTGCGTGCCTGCAGTTGCAAATCTCGAATTCCGAAATCTCCGGCTGCCTGTATTCCGGCAGCTACTTGCCCCATAATTGCCATAGTCGAGGCAGGATCTAAGGGGCCTTTTTCCAGATAAGATTTCAGGCGCTCGCCGGTAGGAATTTCCGTAAAAATTATGGCACTTTCTGCGTCATCGTGTATCGCCACTACCGCAATATGCTGTGCCGGATCGAGCAAGGCAGCTCGGCGTGCGGCATCAATAACTTGGGGGCGCTGCGTTAGTTTCAGATCGATGACGATAGCGCGCAGTTGCCGGGAAAGTACCGTATCAGTGGCTTGCCAAGTAGTAGTGCCAAAAGACGAAAATTCTTCGAGAGAAAGTGAATCTAGCGTGAAACGATCAGCAATGGGGGTTTTCCCAGAGAGATACGAATTTTCCAAAATTTTCCCTTTCTAATCATTTCGATGAGTACAACGTGCTACCTGCCAATACGCTCTGCGCCAGGAGACTCTGCTAGCACATTTTACGCCAATACACTACTGGTAGATATTTACGTCAATCCTTCTCTAAGTTTACCTGTTTATTGACATGGTCGGCGGGAGTGGAAGCTGGAGCGGAAGCTGGAGCGGAAGCTGAAGTGGGAGCTGGAGCTGGAGCTGGAGCGGAAGCTGAAGCGGAAGCTGAAGCGGAAGCTGAAGAAGCAGAGAGGCCTTTTTCAGATGATTGGGAGATTGCTTTTGCTCTCCGCCCACTGCGTACTGATTTAGTCACTCCGACTACCAGCACAAGGCCGATTAAAATAGCTAAAACTAAAGTGCCGGCATTTTCCCAACTAGCGCGAATCCGCATATTTATAGAGGCCGGCGCGCCCACTTCGTGCCCATTTTTATTTACGATACGTACCTCTAGCTGCAGATTTCCCGATCCATGTGCCTGCACAGGAATTGCTACGGTAGTGGTGGTTCCGGCCCGTAACTGCGCGGACACTGCAGCTGGAATTTCTAATCGGCTGTCGGGAGCTTTCACTTTGACCGTCACATTTACGGGTACTGGAAAAGGATTAGTGATGTGTAGCGGTATCTCAGCCGTATTAGAAATCATATTGATAGTAGAAGATTCTTCCACCTTAATTCCGGAAATTAATTGCGGTGCCGCCAGTTGGTTGATTGCCGTCTTTCGTGCTTTTGGATCTTTTCGCCAATCAGTAGCCAGCATTCGCTCTGTGTAGTTATCCAAAGCTGCCCTAAAGGTAGCGGGGTTTTCGATGATTTGGATTATCTCATCGAGGGTGGCGCGATTTATTTGCAAATTTTGCAAATCAGCGGCAGATAATTCCCCGGGATTTATTTCTTGCTCAGAAATTCCACCTTCGTTGAGCTGGCGGGTATTGATGTCCTCAATATTCTCTAAAGAAGCAGGCTTCAACCAAGGAGCTTGGAGAAGTGCGCGCACGGCCGTGAGCTCTGTATTCTCTTTCGCCGGGCAGTTTTCCTGGCAATTTGCGGTACCCTGCTCTCCCGCTGCGGCGTCACTTTCCGTATTATCTACTGCACCAGAGCTGCCATCAACTATACCGCGCTCTATGCGCACCACAATTGGCCGCGAATAATTTGGCGCTTGCCCGAAGTGCACGGCACTCAAAGCAATACTCGTCTGCTGGGCATCGAAAGCCGAGAGTTCTAGGTACTCATCTCCAGTGGGAGCTGGTAGACGCCCATGTAGAGCAGAGCTAATGGCACTGTGGAAAAGCAGCACATTCAACTCACCATCTTCTAGATAGATATGTGAATACGGGCTCGGCGTATAGTAAAGTTCTCGCTCGGCGGGCGCGTAACGGTCTTCCATAATTACTTGCGAAATTCCTGTTTGCGCCACTAAATTAAGCGTCTGGGCGTCGGCTTTCCCTTCTAAAAATATCTGTTCAAGTTTTGGCTCTCCGCCTATATTAAGTGCCTGTTTTTGGGTGCGTTCTACGATTCTCTTAGCTAAACTCGCTTGCTCGGTGTGGGCAAGTGCCGCAAAATCTACGTCGTGCGTAGGCAGCAGCTGCAGCTTGGCCTGCTTAAAAGAACTTTGCTGCAGCGGTACTTGATTTTCTTGCAGAAAAGCTGGATCAACAAAAGCATTTACTCCCGCAATATCCCAGGTGAGAATGCGTTTTTGCAGCTGCACTCCCGCTTCCTTTTTGGATGCTATTTCTTCTGCGCTCTGCGCGCTTTCTCCCACTACCAACTCTTTAATATCCGGCGTTTCTGCCAGTTTTTTTACTCCCGCCGTCACTGGTAATAGCACGGATATGGGCATCGGGGTGATTTCAGCTTCTGGAGCTACGGTAATAAAAGTGCGATCACGGAGATTTTCACCATCCTCATTCCCGGCGATGTGGGCTTGCACTTCAATTCCGCGCGCTCCCCATTCAAAAGCCTTAGTGGACCAGGGGCGTTTATCAGCAGGCAGCGTAAGAGTAATTTCCTTGGTTTCCCCTTTCGCCAAGGAGAGATTCTGCGGGAAAGAGAGAATTGATTTTCCGTCCGTCGTGCCGCGCATCCAGTTATAAATACTTGTTTGGGTGGTGGAAGGAGAATAGGCAGCTCGTAATTCGAGATTTTCTAGTTTCGCCGCACTTTCTCCCAAGTTTTCCACTCGCAGGCGGAGCGTTAAATCTTTCCCCGGGAGGAGAATTGCTTCCCCGGTACCAATGATTTCTAGGTGTACGCCTGGGTGAGCAGTATCTTCTTTCTGATTTTCTCCTTGGGCATAGGGAACACCCAGAGTGAGCAGGCAGATTGCCATACACAAAGCCACCAAGGAGATGAATAAAGATTTTTTCTTCCCCGCCATGGCTACTCTTTCTCTCCGATGAGTAATTCCTGCGCAGCCTCAATTATACGCTTCTCGTTATCGTAGGCGAGGCGCTCTGCCACTTCCTCCAGAGCCACCCATTCAGCCAATTCTGCTTCCTGATCAGGATCGTTTAGTACGGTGATTTCTCCACTGAGTGCTTCGAGCAGGAAATGGTGCACTACCTTGTGCACGCGCCTATCGGTGCCAGAAAACCAATAATCAATAGTGTTCAAATGGCAAAGTACTCGCCCATGTATGCCAGTCTCTTCCGAAATTTCCCGTGCTGCTGCTTCGGCAGCAGTTTCTTCTCCTTCTAAATGCCCCTTCGGTAAGCACCACTCTAAATTGCCGTTGCGGGCGCGCCGCGCAATTAAAGCCACATAAGCACGGTTATTTCTCACTTCTACTATTACCCCACCAGCTGAAGTTTCGTTCACAATCGGCAGTTGGTGGCGGGAAGACGTCCGCCGTTTCCCTGGTAAACGCCGGCGGCGGCGCAAGGGGTGAGTATTATTCTTCGTATTCGACATCGTTTACAGTGGTAGTGATTTGGTGTCCTATGCGTTATGAACGGAGCAGTTTTCGTGGCATTCTTAGAGAGTGACGAATACTAATTCTCCTTCACAAGGTATAGAAACAAACTTGGGCGCTGGCGTGAACCAACGTGCGCGGATGCTCGCGCAGGGGCACCAAACCCTGCACTCACTTCCGGAGGCAATTCTTAATCTAGGTACTAGTTTCTCACGTTATGGAGAAGAATTGGCGTTAGTTGGGGGGCCAGTTCGAGATGCTTTTCTGGGTGCGCCAGTACATGATTACGATTTCACCACTTCTGCTCGCCCCGAACAGACGCAAAAAATTCTGGCAGAGTGGGGAGATAATACCTGGGATATCGGTAAGAAATTTGGCACGATAGGTGCGGTAAAAGACGGCTTAGTAGTAGAAGTTACCACTTACCGAAAAGAAGAATATGAAAGCGATTCCCGAAAGCCCGAAGTGGAATTTGGGGATACTTTGGCAGGCGATCTGACGCGCCGGGATTTTACGGTAAACGCTCTAGCCGTTCGGCTTCCAGAATTAGAACTGGTAGATCCGTGCGGGGGAATGAACGATTTAGTAGCGGGCATACTCTCTACGCCGGCTTCTCCGGAGCAATCTTTTTCTGATGATCCTTTGCGTATTTTACGGGCGGCGCGCTTTACCGCCCAGCTTGGATTTCATGTGACGCCGGAAGTAATGCGGGCAATGCGTAAGTTGGCGCCGCGTTTAGAAATAGTTTCGGCGGAGAGAATACAGGCCGAGTTGGTGCGGCTAATTTGTGCGCCCTATCCCCGAGCAGGAATAGAACTGCTGGCGGAAACGGAAGTACTTGCGAGAGTCTTGCCGGAAGTAGCCGTTTTACGTGAAACGGTGGATGAACATGGGCGGCATAAAGACGTCTATGAGCACACGCTTACTGTTTTAGATCAGGCAATAGATTTAGAAACGCCGGCAGACGGGGAAGTACCTGCGCCAGATTTTCGTTTGCGTTTCGCAGCTTTGCT
>NZ_CAMXYE010000055.1 GCF_947253055.1 uncultured Arcanobacterium sp.
CAAGAAAACACGGTCAACGCTTAAACCACCTGGACCTAATTCCTAGGCCACTCCAGTGGGGAGCGAAGAAAACGAGGAAAACCCGAATCATGTGTGACACTGGAATACGTGCAAGACGAAACGAGTAAACCTAATCCGCTAGAGCAGGAGCCTTCTGGTGGCGATGGTAAGGCCGTGGTTTACGGAATGATTGCCGGGATGATGGCCGGCACTGGTCTTGGGTTCATTATGAACAATATTGCCTTAGGGGTAGCTATCGGCACAGGAGTCGGAATCGCGCTAGGGGCAGGCTTGACCGAAACAAAAGGTTCCAAATAATCCCGGGAAACAACTAGGGCGCATCTACGAGCGTGCTTTCAACAACTGCTCCATAACCTCATCACCCGGGGCCGCCCCGGTATAGTCGCTAGTGCAGTTCGCCCGCACAATCTCAAAAATCTCATACCAATACACGTTTGCCTGTTTACCAAAAGACTGGGACATGGCGACGAACGGGGAGGCGATAGCAGCCCCCGTGGTCGGGTGCTTGCCGAGCAAACCGAACTTGGAGATCGCCTTCTCACACTGCACATACCGGGCAAATGCCTGGGCGTAGGCCTCAATCAGCCGCTTAGAAACAAACCTCGTGCAGCCACGCTCATCAAGCCAGCGCCACGTCTCCCGATACACAATGTCCGCGCCCAGCGGTTTGCCATCGCGCTGCACCTCCGACAGATACTCGGCAGGCTCCGGCATCACCTCACCAGCAAGCACCGCGCCCGCGCCAACATCTGCGCCCTCGAAATCGAAAGGGCTCGCTAGCGAATCTTCCAGGCGAGTAGCAGGCAGACCCTTGGCGAGTTTCTCATTGAGCGGGTCGGGTTTCGCGCCCGCCCTCACGCGGCGCCCACCGCGATTAGTTCTGCCTTTCGCCACTGAAATAAGCCTTACTGTTAAAATATAATTTTGAAAATGGTTCGAGAGATTTTGGTAAGTATGCGGACAAATCGTACGTATTTCAATCGCAGCGCTGTATGGCTGTGTTTTCTGCTTGCCTCCCTGCTGGGTCTTCTCATGTTTCTAGCGCAGGTTTATTATTCAAAAGGTAGTGTGCTACGGGGCGCGCCTATCCTGCTAATAGGAAAACCTGTCAATATTCTTTTACTTCCTGCCACTATTTACCTAGTTGTGTCAGTTTTAGCTTTAATCTTGCTTATCGCTACGCTGAAGCAAACAAATAGTGACATTAAAAAGAGATGGGTAAAAGTAATTCTCATGGTTGCGTTTCTTACAGGCACAGTAGCTTTTGCAGGGACTGTCATTAACATGGATAGTTACGGCATAGTTCCTTCTAAGCAAGGCGCTACCAATTGTCGGGTTATCTATTCGTGGGGAAATAGCGCGATGTATCACAGGTTTGGGCGATTCTATACCGTGTCGAACAATTTTCATCTTGGCGTTAAAACGCCGTATTCGTGGTCAGCCAAAGGCTCAGGAAAAATAGATGACACCGCTTGGGAAGTGCGCTGGGAATCAGGAATCGGGACACTCCGCACTTATTCGAGTATCGGAATAGACCCTGACACAGATATCCCAGCGCGCTTCACCTGCGACGAGTGAATGTGCTTTAGCCTTTACTTAGACACGTTGCATAGATGTATGCAAGACGATTCGCTTCGCTTTGATCAGGCAAACGATTAGCATGAGCAGCCATAGTGAGCGAACCTCCCAGCTCTCGCAGAAGTAGACGGCCAGCTGCGCGTACTGGATCTCAAACGCGAACACGTACGCCAAGCCATCCGCCAAGCTGGGGAAGCTAAAATGCTCTACGCCTCGGATCTCGCACATGACTACCAGTAGAAAATAGAAAAAGGAGCTAAGAAGTCTGTTCACTCTACAAACTTTTTAGCGCCAGCAACACTTTTTAGCGTCTCCGCCCAAGCACGCACCCACTAGCTGAAATCAGCCTCAGGCACGTCGTCTCGATGACCCTAGCAGAGGCAAGCGAGCGCGCGAGTGAAACCCAGAAATCTGCGCTGACAAGCCAAACCGCCCCTCCGCGCAACATAAAAACAGGACGCTCACTTTGTAGCAAAATGAGCGTCCTAATGGTACTAGTAATCCCTGCCGGGATTACGCACTATTTCGTCGTCCTTACTAATGAAAAAGCCCGAAGGCTTTTTCACCGTTCGGACTCCTCATGGTGGAGCATAGGGGATTCGAACCCCTGACCTCATCATTGCGAACGATGCGCGCTACCAACTGCGCCAATGCCCCAATGCCTATTTATGCTACCACGGAAGTTTTCCACTGCACTACTTCCGGGATTAAGAGGCGAGAAAAACCACACAGCACCGCGTTTTTCTCTTATCTTTTCTCTTATATTTTTCTCGCAATTCCTAGGAGCTTCACTCATAATTTTCTAGCGCTTTTTCGCGCCGGAAAATTATTTTCTGGAGTATTACTAGGAAAAATACCAAAAGATACTAGGCGCGCCGGCGAGCTAATAGATCGTCAAGAGTATTACCACTACCCAGCAAATCTAGGCGTGATTCTTCCGATCCGCTCATCTCCGGTGCAGCATGCGCTGCCGCTACTTCGGCATTGCCGATTCGCTCTCCTGGGCGCTGCGGACGATACGGGACGGCCGCTTCTGCCACCGGACTCGGCTCATAGGGCTTTACGGTACGTTTCTGTATCGGCTCTCCCACCTGCCCGAGCGCACGCCCCTTTCCTTTCAAGGTATAGCTAGGCTTTGCGATTGCTGCAGAGCGAGATGCAGCAGCCAGCTGTTCTTTCGCCGCGCTGCCTGATTCAGTGCGCGCCGCCTTTTCCGAACGAGAACGGGAAGCATATTGACGCGAAGGAGTAGCCGCTTCTTGCTCCGAAAGAGTAGATGCCGATAATTGCGCCCGCGCCGCCGTTATGCGTGCCATCTTTTGCCCAGCCGGCACTCTTCGGCGCGCCGGTGCGATACTGCGGGAACGCTGCGCGCGCGCTTTCGGTGCTCCGTGCGCACCCAAAATTTCGTCACTCCGCGCAATTATTTCTTGGTCTTTTAGCGTTTCCTGACCCCAAACTTGCTGGAAATGACGCAGAGCAACTCCATATCCCAAGCTCAAAACAGTGCATATAACCGGCACTGCCCAAGAAAGCACCGATACTAGCAGCAGAACCCACGCTAAAAGCGTGATTCCTAGCAGAGCTGCCCCACCTAGCACAGCTCGGCTTCTATATACAGAACGGCGCACAATTCGCGCGCGAGCCCGTGCTCTTCCGCGCGCTACTGCACGTAAATCACGGGGTTTTTCCCGTGGTGCCGGTTTTTCAGCCATTGCCTTGCGCTCCCTTATAAAAATAGTCCCGTATTCATGGCGTTCATTTACTGCCGCTGTAGGCACTGTATGAAGCAAACGCAACTGCGCTGAATATTTTTCTTCGCTGTGTACTTCGTTGAGCACACTACGCCGCTGCCACAGAGCCGGAGCCAGATAGAGAAGAATCAGCACCACTGCGACTGCAATTGCTAAACCTTCTCCACCCATACTTTTACGCTATAAAACTCTACTCTTTTCCGCAGTATCCCCGCGGCGGTGTGTTGCTCGCTTTTCCTCATTCTAAGAACGAAAAGTGTCACTCCGTTATCATGATTCACAATACTCCCGCAGATATATTTTCAGGCGGGTACACTCGCTTATGGCAAGATAAAATATTTAAGAAAATAAAATATAAATACCGACCCGCGATAAATTAATCGGAGCAGGAAATGGCGCATTCTTCTTTACACCTACCTAATATCGAGGATCTAGAAGAAGAGGACGCCAAGCAACTATTGCGCGCCGCAGTGCGCGAGCATCGCCGGCAGCGCAGCGAAAAATCTCGCCAAGACCTCTCCCAATTATGGATAAGTACGGTACTAGATTTTTTGGGCGATGCTAAGACAGTAGCGGGATTCGTTTCCACTGAATTTGAACCACAAACTTTCGATTTATGTACGATGATTGCCGACAGCGGAAAACAGCTACTGCTGCCGAAACTCGGGCCCGGGCTCACCCGCTCCTGGGGATTTTTCAAGGGGCGCGACGACTTGACGCAGATGGCGCCGGGGCGTCCGCCCGAGCCCACCGGCCCAGCATTTGATAACGAAGTACTCGCCAGCGTAGATGCCTTAATTATGCCGGCGTTACTCGTATCGCGTTTCGGCGAACGTCTCGGGCAAGGAGGTGGATGGTACGACCGCGCCCTAAAAGCGGCTAAACCGGGCACGCGGATTGGCGCAATGATATATCCGGAAGAGTACGTAGATTTCCGGTTGCCGCAGAACGACCTCGATATGCTCATCCCCTACGTATTACTACCAAAGCAAATAATTACCACGGCCATAGCTGCCTAGGGTTGCCACACTTTTCTATCGCTCGCGTATTTTCTTAGCTTTTGCGCGGCTTTTGCGCGGCTTTCGCACAGCCTTTGCACAGCTTTCGCACCCTCGCGCAAGTTCCTAGCCTTAGCTCCCGCACGGCTTTCACGCCTTAGTTTTCCACTAGCGCAGAAACCGGCGAGCTTTTCCCCAGATTTCTGGTACCTACTTCTAGGAGCCAAACCTTTTTCCAGAATCTAAGTATGAAGAAATCAGCACTGCGCGCGCAGCGAACTACTTTACCTGTGCGCGCCTTTATCTGGAGATGGAAATGGGTAGGGATTGCCCTTCTCCTAGCTTTACTTTTACAAAGTGGTTGGACGGCTTTTACTGATTTACGCCCTGGTACAGTGCAAGTTGCGGTGACGAAAAAGGCTCTCTACACCGGAGCGGAATTGACGGCGGGAGATTTAGAGATGGTGGCGGTGCCCGTAAATATGGCACCGGCGTCGAGCATAAAAAATATCCAAGAAGTACTCGGGAAATCACTTATTACACCGTTACCTCCGGGAATCCCTCTCGCTGCCGAGATGCTATTAGATGGAAGTCTCCGCGAGCATGCACCGCCGGGGATGGTGATAATTGCGTTAGCGCTTAGCAATGCAGCGATACCGGATATGTTGCAAATAGGCGACCGAATCGATCTCTATGCAATCGGAAAAAACTATAAATCTTTGGCGGCAGCTGGAACTGCTGGAACTGCTGAAACTGGTGAAACTAGTGGAGTTACTGAAACAGGAGCAAAAACAGATTCCGATAGAGAAGAGAGCAGCAATAGCGATAGTAGTGCTAGTAATAGCAGCACTATCCGAAAAAATGCCCAAATACTGAGCAGGGGGGCGATAGTGGTCAGTAAAATGAAAAAATATTCTGATTCCTTGCTGGGGAAACCGCTTCCCGATAACGAAAATAGCTTACTCGTAGCGGTAGCTGAAGCAGATGCCCCCGCAGTCCTATCTGCCCAGGTAGAGGCACCTCTCTTTCCGGTTTTGAATACCGGTACTGCTCCGTAAAATTCTTGCTCAGGAGCTCATCATGCATAGAGTGTTAAAATTTAATACGCAACAGAGGAGGAAAAATGCTGCAAGGATTTAAGGAATTCATTAGCCGGGGGAATGTAATTGATTTGGCAGTAGGTGTGATTATTGGGGCTGCTTTTACCCCGATAGTGAGCGCACTTACCGATAACATCTTGATGCCACTCATCGGAGCTATTTTTGGCAAACCCAATTTTGACCATATCTGGACTATTCACTTAAATGGCGCCACTATTTTACCGGGTACCTTTGTGACTGCCGTAGTTAATTTTCTGATAGTGGCAGCCGCTATCTATTTTTTCGTAGTAGTCCCGCTCAATAAACTAAATAGCCACAAGAAAGCGACGGCAGAGGCGGATGATGCTGCTCTCGCTCCCGATCCCGAGGTGTTGTTACTGGAAGAAATCCGCGATTTATTGGCAAAAAATAATCACTCTGCGCGCTAATAGAGCTCCATACGCTAGTAGAGTTCCGCGCTCTGGAAAAATGCTAGTTTCTGGCAGAATGTTAGTTTCTAGCAAACTGTTGGTTTCTAGCTAACTACTAGTTTTTAACTGAACTTATAGTTTCCCAAAATGCGGCGGGAGCTCCGCCAGAATCTCTTTTTCGCGCGGGCTCAACTTGGCCTCGTCAACAACTTTTTTTTGCCGCCAAGTAGCACGCTCCGGAGCCGGAGCACTCTTTGCGTCGTGAATATGCAAAGCCTCTTCTGGGCAAGCTATTTCACCACGTTCTAACCGCTCTCTATCGAGACGAGAAAGCGCCGTCACCCGCCGATGTGGCACTTTTCCTCTCTCCGCTGCCGGCTCCCTATTTACCGGAAAATTTTTACTCCTCGGCATCACTATCTGCCAAAGATTCTTCCACGGCTTCGCTTGAATCCGCACTGATATCTTCCTCTAGGGCATAGCAGCTCTCTAGCTGCTCGATTATTGCTCGCGCCTGCCCCGCCGGATCTATAAAGAGCGAAGTGGAGAAGGTCTGATACACCAGCCAACCCGCTTCCTGGAAAGTCTCCTGCCGATATCTATCGCGCCGGCGCAGGGAAGCTTGGCTAGCGTAGGCCGCATCATCTAGCAAAACTGCCAAAGCCCAAGTGCCAGGAATATTTTTATGCCCAACTACCAGCGGAATTACTTCCGAATCGCTATAACCATAGTTACAGGCAGTCATCCACCCTTTTTCTTCTAAACGGCGCGCCAAATCTGCTAACAATGGAGTAACTTCCCGATCCTTTTGGCTACTAGCAGGAATAGGAGTTGCAGCCGCTTCCCATTTACCGGGTTCTACCCCTTTATTAATCAACTCAGCCAACAACCGCGGGCCTGGCGCCGAAACTTTCTGTAAATCAATATCTCCCGGCGCGAGGGAAGTAACTACAAACAGATTATCGCGAGCCGCATTAATTGCCTCCACGAGTCCAATAAAGCCCGGCACCGTAGCCAATTTATCGAAAGAGTGCAGCACGCGGCCGTGCACCGTCTTTCCGAAACCGGGGGAGAAAATAATATTATCTCGCCGCAAACCCGCCGCTTGGAGAATATCTACCACTACGAAAGGTTCCTGTTTATTCAGATGCCGCAGCTGTGCCACATACTGCCCCGCCGCGCGATGCTCACTCAAAGCTTTCCGTATCTCTTGCGCGTGCCGCGCAGACGCCGTCACTACTGCTAGAGAATCCGGATTCTGATCTATAGCGTAACGCAGCACTGTCTGCACTACTTCTTCCACTTCGGCTTTCGGTGCTTCTACTGCCCCGCCACCGCTCGTAGCTGGCACGCCGCGCCCATCCACTACTTTCAGCAAAATCGTATCCGTCAATGGGCGCGCAGGATAGAGACTATAAACTCCTGCGTAGCCATTTTCATTCAACGCCCGCAGACTCAACTCTTCATAATGCACCCGCGTAGCTGGTAGCTGGATAATCGGCAGCACTTTCGCAAAATCTAGCAGCGCATTATTCTTTGCTTTACTATCCGCCCCTTGCGCCCGCTCAGCAATCATTTCCGCGCGGCGCACATCGCCGGCCAATACAATCTGCCGCCCTCTGGCCAGCAGAGATACTAAAGAAGCGACGCTCGAAGTATCACCGGTATCTGCGATTACTAAATCTGCCCAAGGCATCGGCGGTATATATTCAGCCTCCACCACTGGCGGCACAATCCATACTGGCCGCGCCACCTGCATTATTCGCGGATAAGTAGCAATCATATCGCGCAAAGCCGTAATGCCGTAGCTAGCCAAGGCCTTATCCATCTGGATAGTTTCTTCTCGCCGCCCGCGCGCCGTATCGCGCATATTGCGCACCGCCGCCAAGAGTACCGGATCTGCCAGCGAATCTACGTGCTTCTTATCGGCGTCTAAAAATTCGTGGAGCATATTTTCAATATCGCGCGGGCCGTAAGCCGGGAGTACTTCTGATTTACTGAGGATGCGCTCAAAAATCGAAGACGTGTAGGCCAGATCCAGCTCGCTATCAATCATCTCTGCCGGTACTTGCCGGCGGCGTAAATCGGCAAGGAAATCTTCTAAGCCTATTTCGCGCAAATGGGCAAGCAACTTATTTCGCTCTGCCAAATTTTCCATCTGCGCCGCATCTACCGCCAAGCTTTGCAGCTGTTTCTGGAGCTGCGGGAAAGCGATATCTACATAAGCCTCTACGTTTTCACCAGCGCCGGTCTCTACCGCTAGCTTTGCCAACTCGGCCACTACTTGGCTATAGGTGGTACGCGCCGCCACTAAACTGTGCGGCAATACTGGCCAGCCGCCGTCTTGGGCATAGCGCCGCCACACTTGCCGGCGTTCCGCTACTCGCTGCAGTTCCGTATGTAAATCTGCCGGCACCACTCCAGGGCGGAGCATATCCTGCGCAGTATGAATAATGGCTTTTCTTTCACTGCGGGAAAGTTTATAGCCACGCTCTTTTCGCCATTCTTTAGAGGCAGTAGCCGCTATGAAATCATCTGGAGAGTCGTCAAAAATATGTGGCTTAAAAATATCTAGCGAAGCAGAAATGCCCGCAAAGAGATCTAGCTGCTCCTGCCACTGCGCGAGATTCTCCGCCGGCCGCAACCCCGTATCTTTAGCTACTTTTTCTACCTGCTGCATAAGCTCCGGCAAAGTAATTTCTGCGAGCTCCGCCGCCCGCGCAAAAGCCGCTTGCGCTTCTTCTCCATCGGTGAGCGGCGAATTTTCCCACGCAGAAATCATTGCCGAATCACTGAGAATTCCCAACTCAGCGGCGCGCTGTAAATCAATTGCCGCCGTCACGTATCCATTTCCCGCTAGCGAATCTAAAGCTATCTGCGGCAAGCGCACCTTCGTCTTCGGCGCTTTTTCCTTCCCCGTCAGCTGCACTAATTTCTCTAAAGCCGCGTATACCGAGATGGAATACTCTTCGTCTACTCGATGTAAATCTGCAATAAAGGATTGCAGCTGCGCCCGGGCCCGCACTAATTTATCGCGATTGGAGAGCACCCCGTCTAAATCAATAGCCGGTGGTTCTAAACGCAGACCCGTGCGGATTCGCGGCGGCACCGCTTCAATATCGGAAAAATCTAGTACCAGCTCTCCCAGCCCGATTTTTTCTAACTCGTGGCGCAAAGCCTGCCCGGCTGCCGCACTAGCCGGCACAAATATCATCGATTTACCAGAGGCCGCCGCGTCGGCAGCTATCGCAGCAATAGTAGAGAATTTTTCCGTACCCGGAGGGGTATCCATAATCAGCGAACGCCCCGCCGCTACTGCTTCGACTACTCCGAGTTCCACCGTATCGTGGTCGCCTGCTCCGCGCTCCGTTTCTGGAGAGCGATCTTCTTCTAAGACGGGTGGCAAGGGTTGCGCAGAAAGCGCGCGGCGTTTTTCATCTCCTGCGAGTGCAGTCAAAATTCCTGAACTCTTTATATAAGGCTCGAGCGCTTCTAAATCGTTGAGCA
Source organism: uncultured Arcanobacterium sp. (assembly GCF_947253055.1). Classification (GTDB taxonomy): domain Bacteria; phylum Actinomycetota; class Actinomycetes; order Actinomycetales; family Actinomycetaceae; genus Arcanobacterium_A. Next base: position 9,369 of record NZ_CAMXYE010000055.1, read on the forward strand.
TGATTTGGGCTGGATTGTGGAAACAGCCAATTAACGCCTGCTCACGATAGCTAAATCCTGGCAAGTAGAGCCGCGAAAGCGTAATCAGACGCTGAAAAATTTTCTCGACGCCAAGCGAACGCTGCACCAATTCACGCAAATCCGCTATTTCTTCCGCAGAAATTCCATTTTCCCGCAAGGCCTTTAGCAAAATCGGATTCACTTCTGCCTGCGGAGAAAGCTGAATAGCACCGTCTCCATCGGGCAAGAAATCTAGCCGGAGTCGGCGATAAACAGCAGGCGCACTCTGCTCTACGGCAGTTTTTATACCCAAGACCGCCCCCGCCGCATCTTCTCCAGTAGCAGGAGCTGC
>NZ_CAMXYE010000056.1 GCF_947253055.1 uncultured Arcanobacterium sp.
ACACCCATAAGGTTTCGTCGGCAGCGTCAGATGTGTATAAGAGACAGGGAAAGAAGCCGTCGATAAAAAAGTATTTAGTGATGAAAAATTAGGAAAGATTGTGGCGGAGTATCAGCCTGCCCAAATAATCTTTTTTGATTCTCGCCTTGATTCTTGGTTCATAGCTGAAGATGGCACAGTGCGGGCAGCGTGCCGCACTGGAGAAAAAATTGTCTTGGGGAAGATTCCCCTCCCAGATTTTTTGCATCAGCGTTCTCAGCTTTTGGCAGAGAACCCGAAGATAAAAGAGATAACTGGAGAGAGTAAGCAGTTTTCGCCGGGGCACCATGCACTCTGGCAGCTAATTTTAGTCGGGGCGGGGGCGCTTTCCTTAGTGGCAATTTCGCTGCTCTGGCTGCACTGGGAAGTTTCTTATTTAGCTGATCGCCCCCAGGGAGAAGAGGCAGAGGCGAGAAGAGAGAAAAAAGTAAAAGAAACTACTAAAAACCGTTTTCGCCGCGCCACTGCGCCGGTTTCTCTCTATCGAGCCGATTCTCTGCAGCGGAAAAAACCTCCGCCTCCGCCGCCGCGTGCTGCCACCGCCGGCGATGCTAGTAGCGGGGAAAAAAGCGAGGAAAATAAGGGAAAGAATTTAGAATCTCAGCAGAAAGATAGCGAGAAAAATGACGAATTTTTTAACGATTGATACTTCTGCCCAAGTAGTAGTGGGTATTTGCGCAGAGAGACTCGGAGCAGTTAACGAATTAGCCGTGGCACGTTCGGCAGATACGCGCCACCACGTGGAGGTGCTGACTCCGCTAGTGAAAACAGTTTTAGAGCAGGCAGATATAGCAAAGCCAGATGCGATAATTGCCGGCACTGGTCCAGCGCCTTTTACTGGTTTACGCGCTGGATTGGTGACAGCGCGGACGTTGGCTGCTGCTTGGGATGTGCCTATCTATGGTCTTTCTTCTGCGGAAGTGCTGGCTCTAGCGGGCGCTAAAGCGGGTGGCAATATCGTAGAGTCGATAATCGATGCCCGCCGGAAAGAAGTTTACGCTTTGCGCGCGCGGGCTTTGGGTGCAGACGATATTGAGGTGCTGCAGGAAGTGCGGGTGATTTCTCCGCAGTTATTGGCAGCCGAGTTGGAAAAAGATCCTGCTTTAGTGGTGTGTGCGGAAGCGGATCTCTATGCAGATGAACTTCCCGGAGAGCGCATTGTAGCTGCGTGTACTCCGCCGGTCATGGTGCGTTTGTTGCGCTCGCGGCAGGCGCGAAGCGAAGCGGGAGAAAATATTACTTTCTCGCTGCAGCCCCAGTATTTACGCCGCCCCGATGTGCAAGGTGGCAAAGCGCAGCCGCATTCTGCGGGCAATCCTTACGAGTTAAATAATTAATCTGCGTGCCGGGGTGCGTAATACTCGCTAGATTGGGCAGTAAATGCAGATAAAAAAAGTGGGGGCAGAGTGGGCAGAAAGATGTGCACGTTTTGATGCGCAGAATTTCGCTGCCGCCGCTTGGCCACTTTCTATTTGGGAGGCAGAATTACGCGCCCCGCAGCGGCGCTATTTAATGATTTTGGAGCCTCCCGCTCCTCATCAGAGTGTCGGGCGCCTAATTGCCTTAGGGGGAATCACTCTCAGCCCAGATGCTGATTTGCTTACTTTAAGTGTGGCGGCAGATAAAAGGCGGCAGGGCTTAGCTACCCAATTACTGCACGCCTTATTGGCGGAAGCTAAGGCAGCGGGCACTGAGCAAGTATTTCTAGAAGTGCGCAAAAAAGATACGGGCGCCCAGCGTCTTTATCAGTCTTTCGGATTCGAAGAAATCCATATCCGGCCGCGCTATTATCCCGATGACGACGCGCTAATAATGCGTTTGCGGCTTTCTGGAAAATACGCAACTAAACTCTCACAGAATTAAATGTGATATTGGCCGGGCGGGCTCACCTCCAGGAATGCCAGAGTTCAGGCTAAAAAAGTGCCTAAGTTTTTTCATTTTGGCTCTGCACATCATTCTTTTCCTTGATTTAGGCGCTTTTACCTAGGTCAGAAGGCCAAAAATCTGATATTTTCAAGATGTGTCTAATTCATCTGTAACGAAACGTCGTGGCAAGCAAACCACAGTAGCACTTAAGGTGCTCATGGCTGCCACTGGTCTGATTTTTGTATTCTTTTTACTATTCCATATGTATGGCAACTTAAAGGTGTTGGCCGGAGCAGAAGTTTACAATCACTATGCGGAATGGCTACATCAAGATTTGCTCTACCCGATTTTGCCTCATAAAGGCTTCCTCTGGATTATGCGGATCACTTTGCTGCTCTGCATAGTGCTGCATATGTACTCTGCTATTAGCCTCTGGCTGCGCGCTTCGAAAGCGCGCGGTAGCGCCTATAAAGTACGCAGCGGCAAGAAGGTACGGGCAGGTAAATCCTATACGGCAGTGGTAATGCGCTGGGGTGGAGTAATAATCGCATTGTTTATTATCTTCCACATACTGCAGTTCACCACGCTTCACATCAGCGTGGGAGCAGAGAATTATGCGCTTATGACTCCTTATGAGCGGATGGTAGCGGCTTTCAACGTGCCGTGGCTCTACGCCTTCTATTTCATCGCTTTGGCAGCGGTAGGCCTACACATTCGCCATGGTGTGTGGTCAGCGCTGGCCACTCTTGGTCTTTCTTCCCGCACAAGAGAGCGTGCATTTAAGATAATTTCGGATATTGCTGCGCTCATGATTTTCGTAGGCTTTATGGTGCCTCCGACGATGATCCTCACCGGGTTGATTTCTTAAGGATGGATTTACAAATGAACGAAAATTTAGTGCAGGGTTTATACCGAGAGGGTGAAGCCTTAAAAGATACGAAAACGCCCTCTGGGCCGCTGGAGAAGCGCTGGCAGCAGCGGCAGTTTACAGCTAAGCTGGTGAATCCCGCTAACCGCCGGAAGCGTTCAATTATTATGGTCGGCACCGGCCTCGCTGGTGGTGCAGGAGCAGCTTCGCTCGGAGAAATGGGCTATCACGTAAAAGCCTTCTTCTATCAAGATTCGGCGCGCCGCGCCCATTCCATTGCCGCACAAGGCGGAATAAATGCTGCTAAGAACTATAAGAACGACAACGATTCCACTTATAGGCTTTTCTACGACACGATTAAAGGTGGCGATTTCCGGGCGCGGGAATCTAATGTATACCGCTTAGCGGAAGTTTCAGCCAATATTATTGATCAGTGCGTAGCGCAGGGAGTACCTTTCGCTCGTGAATACGGCGGCTTATTAGATAACCGCTCTTTCGGTGGCGTGCAGGTATCTCGTACTTTCTATGCGCGCGGCCAGACCGGTCAGCAGCTGTTGATTGGCGCTTATCAAGCATTGATGCGCCAAGCACATGCGGGCACGGTAGAGCTCTTTAGCCGCCACGAAATGATTGATTTAGTGGTTATTGACGGCCGGGCGCGCGGTATCGTGGCGCGCGATATGGTCACTGGAGAAATTGAGACGCATATTGCCGATGCGGTGGTACTCGCTACCGGCGGATATGGCAATGTATTCTTCCTTTCCACCAATGCTATGGGCTGTAATGCGACTGCAATTTGGCGGGCACACCGGCGCGGCGCTTATTTCGCCAACCCGTGCTACACCCAGATTCACCCCACCTGTATTCCCCAGCACGGAGAATCGCAATCGAAGCTGACTTTAATGTCGGAGTCGCTGCGTAACGACGGGCGGATTTGGGTGCCGAAGAAGGCAGAAGATTGTAAGAAGGATCCGCGTGATATTCCGGAAGAAGATCGCGATTACTACTTGGAGCGCATCTATCCTTCGTTCGGAAATCTGGTGCCGCGCGATATTGCTTCGCGGCAGGCAAAGAATATGTGCGACGAAGGTCGTGGCGTAGGACCGGCTATCGGAGGAGTTTCTCGCGGCGTTTACTTGGATTTCGCAGAGCCAATTGCTCGGCTCGGCAAAGAACAGGTATCGGCTAAGTATGGAAACCTCTTCGATATGTATGAGCGCATTACCGGTGAAGATCCTTATGAAGTACCTATGCGTATTTATCCGGCTGTTCACTACACGATGGGTGGTCTGTGGGTAGATTACGATCTGGAATCCACTATTCCGGGCTTGTACGTGGCGGGCGAAGCTAACTTCTCCGATCATGGAGCAAACCGGCTGGGAGCTTCGGCTCTTATGCAGGGGCTAGCTGATGGATACTTCGTACTTCCGAATACGATTAACGATTATCTAGCAAATAATAGCTTCCCCGAAGTAGCGCCAGATAATCCGGAGCTGCAAGAGATTCTGAAAGAAAATAAGGAACGCTTCGATTACCTCATTTCTAATGAAGGTAACCGTTCGGTAGATTCTTTCCATAAAGAACTCGGCCACATTATGTGGGAATACTGCGGTATGGAGCGTAATGAAGCTGGCTTGAAGAAAGCTATTGCGGAGATTCGGAAGTTGCGTGCAGAGTTCTGGAAGAATGTGCGCGTACCGGGCGGTAAATTTGAGCTCAACCAGTCTTTGGAGAAAGCCGGCCGCGTAGCTGATTTCTTTGAACTGGGCGAGTTAATGTGTATCGATGCTCTCCATCGGAACGAATCGTGTGGCGGTCATTTCCGCTCCGAATCGCAGACGGAAGAGGGCGAAGCTCTGCGGCATGATGATGAATATGCATACGTAGCCGCGTGGGAGTGGGCGGGTGAAAATGAGGCACCTGTCTTACACAAGGAAGATCTCAACTACGAATTTGTCGAAATGAAGCAGCGGAGTTACAAGTGAAAATTAATCTCGAATACTGGCGGCAAAACGGACCTGCTGATAAGGGTCATTTTGAAACGCATACGATTGAAAACGTCGATGAGACAGCCTCTTTCCTCGAAATGCTCGATCAGCTGAACGAAGAGCTTTTCGCGGAAGGAAAAGAGCCGGTAGCTTTCGACTCTGACTGTCGTGAAGGCATTTGCGGGCAGTGTGGATTAGTGATAAATGGCGATCCGCACGGTCCGGAAGTGACTACTACTTGCCAGCTACATATGCGGCATTTCCAAGATGGCGACACCATTACTATTGAGCCGTGGCGTTCTACCGGTTTCCCGGTGTTGCGCGATTTGGTAGTAGACCGGACTGCTTTTGACCGCATTGTGCAGGCTGGTGGATATATTTCCGTAAATACGGGAGCTGCGCCGGATGCACACGCTACCCCGGTGGCGAAGCCTAAGGCAGATAAAGCTTTTGAAGCAGCTGCTTGTATTGGCTGTGGTGCGTGCGTGGCAGCTTGCCCGAATGGTTCGGCAATGCTTTTCACCTCGGCAAAGGTAGTGCATTTAGGTCTACTTCCGCAGGGGCAACCTGAGCGGAAAGAGCGCGTAGTAAATATGCTCGCGCAGCATGATGCAGAAGGCTTTGGTGGTTGTACTAACGTGGGTGCTTGTGCAGAGGCTTGCCCCAAGCAGGTGCCACTAGAGTTTATCTCGATGTTGAATCGTGATTTGATCTGCGCCTCGGTATAGAAAAACATTTCTGAGCAAACTGGTACTGCCATATAGGCGGTAAAAGATTGCTGATTCTGCAGGAGGGCGAGCGGTACACCGCTCGCCCTCCCACATTTGTGGGCAGTAATTTTGCCTAAGGGCGGCTCTGTGCTTTAAAGACGGCTCTGGGGCGGCTGTAGAAGTGTTGTATTTAGGTCGGCGCTAAATAGTTTTATTTTTGTAGCCGGCTACAGAGCAAAATATGCGGCTTTCCAGCTAATGGAGTAGAGATCAAAGTGGCACTCCCAGGGAGGGAAGAATCTAAATGTAGCTGCCGCCGATATTCTTCCGGCACCAGCGCAGTGCCGCGCTTCTTTATTTCTACTCTTCCTATACCATGGGAGCGCAGCGCCGCTTGCACTATTTTAGGCCGTGGTTTGAGCACTTCTTGGATGCGGAAGCCACTTAAAAAAGGTGAAAAAATCGGATCTGCTCCAGTTAAATAGGCGATTTGGGCAGATACCGGCCGCAGCTGCTGCGCTTTTGCCAGAGAGGCAATTGCTCCGGCGCGAATAATAGCCGGATCAGGCTCATAAATAAATTCTGCGAGGGGAGCTGGCTCCAGCATCTCTGCTGGGTGCCGTGGATTTTCTCCATCTGCTTGGTAGGAATATCTTCTATCAGGAGTGATTACGAGCGCGCTTCGCCCCGGTTTTATATCTGCTCCCATCCAAATTACCGCTTCCGCCAGTGCCCGCGTTTCACTAATCCACTGCACATGAGCAGATGCAGGCAGTAATGCATAATCAATACCGGGAGCTACCTTTATTCCCGAAAGTGGATAACGCTGCGCGAGCGCAATTGCGTGCTCTAAACTGGGCTGCCAGTGAGCTGGATTTTTTATGCGCTTTCCCGCGGCCCGGCGGGCCGGGTCTATCCAAATCGTATCTGCCCCGAGAGCAGCTAAATCTAAATCATTGGCATCTGCTTCGATTACGCGGGCAGTGGGAAAAGCTGCTAAATTGTGCCGCGCTGCGGCCGCTGCTTCGCCGTCTTTTTCAATCGCCGTTACGCTAATTCCGGCGGCGGCAAAGCTCCGCGCATCGGCGCCAATTCCACAGCCAAAATCGAGTAGTTTCTGGGCTCCGTGCTGGTGCAAAAAATCTGCATGTGCAGTTGCTATGCTGGCGCGAGTCGCCTGCTCTAATCCGGCCGCAGTAAAGAGCATCTGTGCTGCTGAATCTCCAAATTTTTCGGTGGCGCGGGCGCGGAGCCGAGATTGCGTGAGCGCGGCAGAAATTAAATCACTATCGAAGCCGCGCTTTCGCAATTGATCGTGAAGGGAAAATACTTGTGCTGAATCGTATGCCGGTAACTCGGCGAGAAGTTGCTGCCCCGGTGCAGTAGCTAAATCCTTAATATGCACAATTCTATTTTCGCATATACGAGCAGAATTTTTATTTAGCGTTGCTGAGGTAGGAAGGTGTGATTGGGGCAGGGAGGTGTGATTAGGGTAGTGCGATGTGATTAGGGTAGTGCGATGTTCGCAAATAGCGAGTTTTCCCGCATTTTCTGGCACTCAAATTGACCGAGTGCCAATTTCCGCTTAGAGTAAGTTATGTAGCAAGTGCTACGCCCTGGATTGGGCTCGGCCCCCGCGACGGCGGGTCCACTAGGTTCGTTAAAAAGATACGAGTTTAGAAAAGGGGGACCGCATGTCGGTATCCATTAAGCCCCTCGAGGATCGGATTGTTATCCAACAAGTCGAGGCTGAAGAAAAGACTGCTTCGGGAATTGTGCTTCCGGGCAGCGCGCAGGAAAAGCCACAGGAAGGTGTGGTCATTGCTGTAGGCCCCGGCCGCATCGATGACAATGGCAACCGTGTACCGCTAGATATCGCAGCTGGCGATACGGTGATTTACTCCCGTTACGGCGGCACGGAAATCAAGTACGGAGAAGATGAATACATTATTCTTTCCGCACGCGATATCCTCGCTAAGGTAGAGCACTAAATATTTTTTATGGGGGCAGAGCTTCTCGCTCTGCCCCCATTTTTTATGCCAAAAATTACGCTATTCGCAGTTTAACGATGAGTGCGTAGGTATTCGCTCAGCACCGCTGCTTCTGCATCCCAGCCGGCCTGATTCGGGTGGATATATCCCATAATTGGTCCGCCTTGGAAAGGTGGATTAATCCAGCTATTAGCTTGGGAACCATAGCGATAGGGATTCATGCCGTGCCCGGCAAAAGCCGTGCGTATATCTACTAGGTGGTAGCGCTGCGAAGCAGTTTTTTGATTCATATCGGCTATCAGATTGCCTTGCATCTGCGTATAATCCTGCTGCATTTTCTGCAGTTTTGCGCCGAAATCATACCAAGCAAAGGCATTTTCTGGCACTAGATAGTTGCCAGTATTAATTAAATCCGGGTAGGAGAGGAGATATACCTCTGCATTACCCTGCGAATTTTTCTCTATCGCATCTAGTACAGCTGTGACGCGCTGGCCAGCTTCGTTGCGCAATATATTCTCCGAGTAGTTCATTTGCTTATCGCAGAGCTGACCTGAACGCATTACCAAGCACTTAACCGCAATGCCAAAGAAATCAGCATCGTTGCCGCCGATGGTTAAAAAGACTATATCCGTATCGGGGGTGACCGCTTCTATCTGCATCTTATTGTGCAGACGGCACTCCAAGGTAGCGGTGTAGATATTGCCAGCGGGGGCGGGAGCTACTTGCCGGTATTCCCATTCTCCGTGCTCAAGTGGCACTTCGCCACACATCTGCGCTGCTTCTACTCGTTTTTGCCACTCGGCTCCTTGATCGGGATATTCCGAACGCGGCAGATAATAAGCCTTAGTAATACTCTTTTTCGCCATTCCTAAAGTGGAGACATCTTGGGCTCTTTCCACCAAATCGGCAGCTACCGCACCAGAGCAAGCTACGTTCTTATAGGAGGCCCCTAAATCCTTCGCTACCTGCGCTCCATAATTGGTAGTAGAGCGGGAGCAATCACTCTCATATACTCCATTCGAACCGTTTCCGGCTGAATAGGAATCGCCTAGCTGGACAATGTTTAGCGGTTCTGTCCCTTGGGCACTGCTGGCCACTACTCCCAGTCCGATAGCCATTCCGAACAGAGCTAGAGTGGAAATCCCGGCCCCGAAAATTTTAGTTTTTTTCTGCATTTATAATCCTTTGCTGCAGATAAAAAATTCCATTGCTTTACACTATAGATATTACTAGGTAGTGCGAAAAAAATGGTAAATATGCAGGAATCATTTAGCAAGTATGCGGAATTACCTTATAAGTCAAAAATTTATTAAGTTAGAGCCGGGTATTGCCCTTATTTGGTATTAAATTAAACGCCCACTAAGCGCTGCGAGAATAATGCTAAGCGCTGCGAGAATGACGGCGTTGGCGCACCACGCGGCTGCGTTCTTCTTCCGACATTCCTCCCCACACTCCGTAGGGTTCGCGGTGGTCTAGCGCATATTCACGGCACTCTAAAATTACGGGGCAGTGCTGGCAGATACGCTTCGCCCGTTCAATTCGCCGCCGCCGCGGGCCGCCACGCTCGCCTTCTGGATGAAAGAAAAACTCTGGATCCATAGTGCTGCAGGTGCCTTTTACCTGCCAATCCCAAAAATCCACGAGCGCTCTATCAACATCTTTAATACGTGCGACCAAGGCTGCGTCCTCCCCGCTGTAGCCTACCGGCTAGAGCTCCTACTGAAAATATGTAAATAGGCAACCTGAGCCAGTTTTCTGGCTGTATTGCCTCACCATATTCCAGCGTAGGCGCTTTAGGTGCTTTTCCGCAAGGTTCTTTTAGTGTGGTAATGCTGATAGCTGAATTTGTTTTCACATATTTTCAGGAGGACGCTCGGCAGAAATATTTCTATAATGGAGAGGTGAGCGAAAATAATCCTTTTGCCTTAGTGGGCTTGACCTATGATGATGTATTGCTTCTTCCGGGAGCTACCGATGTAATTCCTTCCGAAGTGGATACTACTGCGCAGTTGACGCGAAATATTAAAGTGAAGTTGCCGCTGCTTTCTGCGGCTATGGACACAGTTACCGAATCGCAGATGGCTATTGCTATGGCTCGTCAAGGAGGCATAGGAATTTTGCACCGCAATCTTTCCATTGCAGAGCAGGCAAATCAGGTGCGGTTAGTGAAAAGATCCGAATC
>NZ_CAMXYE010000057.1 GCF_947253055.1 uncultured Arcanobacterium sp.
GAGCTGGCGGTGGTGGCCGAAGCCTCTGCTCGAGTTGCCTGCACTTTGCTGCGCCAGCTCCCCGATATCCGTTTGCATATTGTGAGCGAGGAAGAAAAAGAACGTATTCGGATAGATTCACTGCTCACAGCGCTTTATTTAGTGTATGCGTTTGCGGCTGATTTGCCGCCGTTAGCTGATTTTACTTTACCGGCGGGGCAGGAGCGGACCGTCAAATATAAGATGCCGGATGATACGGCGCAGCAAAATGATGCCAGGGCTTATATTGCAGCTAGTTTGCAGCAGATTGCGAAAAATAGCCGCGTGAGTATGTCGGCGCGTAAATACGACGCGGCACGATTAAAAGTTTGTGCGCATTATCAGTTGCCGACGGGGCGGGGAGTGACGGCGTGGCCGCCTACTTCGCAGACCATAATTAAAGGCTTTCGCGGTTTCTGGAACGATGCTCTTATTTCGGCGGGATTTATGCCACAAGATGGCAGAGCGCGTGGGGGATTAAAATTTAGCGCCCAAGATTATCGCCAAGCGATGCAAGATTTTCTCGCCGCGATGGCGGAGGAGGAAAAGAGTAATTCCTACGGTAATTATTTGCGCTGGGCAAAAGCGCAGAAATCTAGCGCCGCAAAATCTGGTTCCGCAAAATCTAGCAGTTCCCGCCCCTCGGGAGCGGGAATTCGCCAGCATTTTGGCAGTTGGAGTGCCGCTGTGTGCGCAGGGGCAAATAACCATAAATAGTTAAATTCTCGGCGCGGCAGGCAAAGTAAATAAAATACCGCTAGTCTTACCACTATGGAGAAAGAAATGATAATTCATGCGTGGGTAGATATCACGTGTCCATGGAGTTGGATAGGGGTACGCCGCCTACAAGAGGGAATTGCGAAATCCGGAAAATCTACCTTAGTGGAATATCATTCCTATCAGCTGCAGGCTGATGCGCCGGGAGTCACCAGTCTTTCGTTAATAGACTACTTGGCGGATATTTGGGAAAAATCGCCGGCAGAAGTGAAAAAGCAGTTAGCAGATATCTCAGATATTGGAGCTGAGTGCGGGATAAATTTTAACTGGGAATCGGTGCAGCCAGTTAATTCTTTTCTCGCCCATCAGCTGCTGCGCGCGGCGCAAAACTCGGCTCCTAATTTAGAAGTGGCCACGGCACAAGGGCAAGAAATGCTCAATCGGCTGTGGAAAGCTTATTTTCAAGATGGAGATAATATCTCAGATACCTATACGCTTCTCAATATCGCCGAAGCGGCTGGTCTGGATAGAGAACAGGCAGAGATAGATTTTGAAAGTGGAGAATACGCAGACGAAGTACGTGCAGATCTCCACGCAGCAGCGACCCTGGGTATCTCGGGAGTTCCCTTCTTCCTTTTGGCGGATAAATATGCCATAGAAGGAGCTCAATCAGCGCAAGTATTTGCAGAAGCTATTGCGGCTTTGAGTTCTTAGAGCTCTTAGGCTTAGAGATCTTAGGCGCGGTATTTTTCGCGCGCCTGCACTGCGAGCGAATCAACCATCTCATTCGCGGCATCTCCATTGTGCCCGCGCACCCACTCCACATCGGTGCGCCCGCTCCGGGCGTCATAAAGTTCGAGAATCTCGGCGATTAGCTCTTGATTGGCCACGGGTTTACCATCAGCTTTTTTCCAGCCGCGTTTTTTCCAGCCGGGCGCCCACTTGGTGATGGTGTTGAGCACGTAGGAGGAATCAGCGCGAATAAGGATATCTAAACTCGGATCGAAGGCTTTAAGAGCTTCTAGGAGCGCGCGCAGTTCCATTACATTATTGGTGGTGTGGGCAGCTCCACCGGAAGCGTAAATCCCGCGCAGTTGCTCGAGCCACGCCCAGCCTCCGGGCCCGGGGTTGCCGGAGCAGGCGCCGTCTGTGGCAATTACTGCATCATAACCTCTAGGTGGATTTCCGATAGGTAGATTTTCTGCCATGCACTTCCTCTCTCTCTGCTACCAGATTAGATGGAAAAGCGGGAAAATAGCTAGTGTAAGAAGGAAAATTGGGGAAAAAATTGTGTAAGAAGAAGAATAACTTGCCGAGGGTATTACCGCAGAATTTAGTATTTCAGGTAGGCTTAGAAAGTGAGAGAAAGGTAGAAAATGCTTGCACTTTCCGAATATCGGGATGCCATTAAGCTGGATGAGTCGATTCCCGATCCGCGAGGCGATACGCGTTCTAATTACGATTTATTAATGACGGCGCTGAGCGGATTACATAATAAGCACTATACGGGTTCTTCCTCTATGGCCCATCTTTCTACTGATGAAGGCCTTTGGCGTTGGCTGGCTTCGGAGTTGGCGATTCGCAAGCCAGGTCCAATTGATCCGGTGACTTCGCGGGCTATTAACACTTTGCTTTTCCGTATATCGGGATTAAGAGGGAGAGTAGAAGCGTTGAATCTGTGCCGTGTCTCTGAAGCGTATCCCCAATGCGATTTTCAGCAGGCTGAACGAGTGGCACTCTTTTTAGGAGATATTTCGCAGCTCGCTATTGATGCAGTGGTGAATACGGCTTTACCGGATATGACTGGCTGCCCGATTCCCTTGCACGGCTGCTTAGATTCAGAGATTCATGCGCAGGCCGGCCCGTGGCTGCAGAATGATTGTGCCAAAATTATTGAAATAAAAGGCGGGAATTTAGAGCCAGGCGATGCCGTCCTTACGCGCGGCTATCGTTTACCGGCTCGTTATGTGATACATACACTCGGGCCGAAAGTACAAGGCGCAGAGCCCACCGCCCAGGAACGGGAGCAGCTCGCGCTCTGCTATCGCAATATCTTGGATCTGTGTTTAGAAAAAGGCGATATAAAATCCGTGGCTTTTCCGGCTATTTCCACGGGAGGAAATTCTTTCCCGGCGAAAGAAGCGGCTAATATCGCTCTTAAGACGGTAGAATATTGGTTAGCTGAGCGGGCGCCGGTATTAGATCTAGTGCTCTTTTCTCTGCATACGGACGCCGATACGGAAGTGTATTCGCGCACTATGAAGACCTGGGTCACCGATTAAATACTTTTTATCTAATTTAGAGATTTTTAGAGAAAACGATGTGTTAGGGCTGACGTTTCGGCCGTCGGTCTAGGAAAATTTTTCTCTGCGCGTTACCCTAAAAGAGTGGATCCTGAAGTAATTTTTCGCGTAGTAGATGTCACCGGGGTGATATGTAACGGTCTAATCGGTGCTACCCTGGCGCGCCGTTTAGGTTTTGACCTAATCGGATTCATGATTATGGGGGCTGCCTCCGCTCTCGGAGGTGGTTTACTGCGCGATATGATGCTCGGCATCGGATTCCCAGTGGCTCTTACCGACCCATGGTATCTAGGTGGAGCCTTTACTTCTGCGATTTTCGTCTACTTCGTGCCGGTGGAAAATAAATGGTGGCGGCGCGCCATGGAATATGGCGATATTTTAGCGCTCGGATGTTGGTCAGCTACCGGAGCCTCTAAGGGGCTCTCGGCGGGTTTGACGGTAGTTCCCTCTATTTTCCTTGGAGTAGTCACAGCAGTTTGCGGTGGCATGACCCGCGATGTGCTGGTGAATCAGATTCCGCGGGTATTTGGAGGCAATCCGCTCTATGCCACTTTTGCGGTATTCGCTTCCGCACAGATGGTGTTTTTCCAGTTCCGTGGCCAGTACGAAGCGGGAATGGCTTCATCGATTATATTCTGTTTCGTATTTTCGGCGCTGGCGCGCTACTTCAACTGGACACTTCCGAAAGCCTATAACTTGCCAAAATCAGCGCGCAAAATGCGTAAGCGGATTTCTCTTCAATCACTTTTACAGTGGCAAAAATTTGGAATTAAACCTCAAAATAAGAAAAAATCTGGCTCTGCTGCAAACCGGAACCGGAAAGCGCCGCAGGTGGAGAGTCGCGCTACGCAGCGCGATATGCGCCCAGAAATTGCCGAACGGCGCGGAGAAGTCACGGATGCGGAATCAGGGCGGCGGAATATGCGCGATAGGCGCCGCGATTTAGACGAAGAGCAGCGCGCCTAGTTTATTTCCACCAAGTGCTCTGTGGGGTAACAGGCAGCGCGCGCTTGTGGCGAGAGCGCAGATAGGCGGCTTCGATTCGCTCTGCTGCGGCAGCTGTTATTTCTTTACCTTCTAGGTAATCGTCGATATCCACGTAGCGAATTCCCAGTTCATCTTCATCTGCGCGCCCGGGTTGGGCATCTAATAAATCGGCAGTGGGAATTTTTTCTGCCAAGGCAGAGCTCCCGCCCAGGAACTGAACTAAAGAGCGAATTTGCCGTTTATTTAGCCCGGCTAAGGGCATTATATCGGCAGCTCCGTCTCCAAACTTGGTATAGAATCCGGTAATGGCTTCGGCGGCATGATCAGTGCCGAGCACTAAAAGACGGTGATCACCTGCGTAAGCAAACTGAGCTACCATGCGCAGGCGCGCTTTCACATTGCCGCGGTTGAAGTCACTTAGTTCTTCGCTAGTAGCTTCTCGATACGTGGCAGAAAAAGCATCTACGCTACTTCCGATATTAAGAGCATAGCTTTGATCAGGGCGGATAAAAGCGAGTGCTGCCTGAGCATCTGCCTCGTCTGCTTGCTGATGGTTAGGAAGGCGTAAAGCGGTGAAAGTGGCCGGAATTCCGCAGCTGCGAGCTTTTTCTGCGGCGAGCTGTGCCAGGCGCCCGCCGAGCGTGGAATCCACTCCTCCGGAAATTCCTAATACAAATCCTTTACTGGCGCTGTGCTGTAAATAAGATACGAGAAAATCTATGCGACTCTCCACTTCGTGTGCGTAGTCAATTTCCGGATGTACGCCCAGTTCAGCAATAATTTTTTTCTGTAAATCTCGCATAGCACCAGCATACTCTCTTCTCGTTTTCTGTGCGCGGAGTGGCAGATAAGTGCTCGTTGGGGAGGGGTGCGGTGGATTTTTATGCAATGGCGGGGCGCAGCATCACTGCTGCGCCCCGCCAGGTGCCTCTCCAGAAAATAAAGTGTTTATTTCTCTTTTCGCTTGGAATAAGTGAGTCGGTATACCGCATTCATAATCAAGCGATCGGGTAAAGGTAAGGGGCGCACGGCAAATATATTTGCCATAGTAGCGGTGAGGGCATTCTTATGAGTTATCATGCGCACCGCTTCGGCGTCCGCTATATCTTTTCCGTAGTAGTAGACAGCATTTTCGCCAAACATAGCGTTTGCATAAGGATTAGCGCTCATCTTTATCCCTACGATTTGGGCAAAATCGTCTAGATACGGAGGGAGGGAATTCTTATATTGCAGCACTACCGGATCGGCATCTTCGAGTACGCACTTAATATCAGGGCGTTTGGCAAAAATGCGTTCCACTTCTTTAGGTAAGCGCCCGCCATCTCCCCGCTGATAAGCGGCGGGAGCAAGGTCGGCACTATGTATATCGGTGCGGCGTTCGTATTCTTCGCGGCAGAAATCTTCCACATCTAAAGCGAGCTGTAGAGCTTCTTCTGCCGTCTGGGCAAATACGATTAAACCGTGTGAGCGCATAAGCACAGCCCGGCTGCCGGTGGAGCGTAGAGCATCCATCACCGCATTGTGCAGCTTTTTCTGCCCCGGCAGGCCATAAGCAGCAGCCGGCAGAGTGGCAGAGCCTAGCTTCTTTTGCAAATCTTCGGGAATTGCATAGTCAGTGGTACTGATAGAAAGAGCAGAAGCATAGGGCTGGTGGGTATGAATCACGAAATTTGCATCTGCGCGCTCCCCGTAAATAAGGGCGTGCAAAGAACGCTCGGTCGTCGGTTTCAAATTTCCTTGATAGCTGCCGTCTAAATGGCAAACCACCATTTCATCGGCAGTTAAATCCGCATAGTCACGCCCGGAAGGAGTGCAGTAGAAAGAATTTTCGTCGATGCGCTGGGAAAGATTTCCCCAGGTGCGCGCCACTAACTTATTTTCTACCAACTTATGAGCGGTATTAATAATATTTTCTTGAATTTCTGTACTCATATTTTTACTCTCTTATTTCTCTAGGCGCTCTACCTTGGAGAATACGCGGTCAAAGCGGCTAAGTGCATCGTCGATATCTGCCTCTGTATAAGCGGCAGAAGTGTAAAGACGCGAGCCAGCCAGAGTTACCAGCCCTTCCGCCATATAAGCGGCTCCCATATGCTCCATCTCCGCTTTCCGCTTGGAGGTCTGATCGAGTACATGCTTAATCTTCCACGGCTTCTTCCAGTCGATGGAGAAGTGCATAGTGCCTACAGTTTCTAGGTGACAGACTGATTCTTGGTTGAAAGCCACAAAAGGTAAATCGTATTTCTTTATTAAAGCGCGCAGACCTTTCGTTATTTGATCGCCGCGCTCTCCAGCTTTCTGGCAGGCGCCCGTCTCCGCAATTTCTTTAATGGTGTAGTAACCGGCCAATGAAGAAAGCGGCGTGGCAGCTAGAGTGCCGCCGATAAGGGCTTTCTTTACTTTGTCACCCGTCTGGATACCAGCTGCGAGATAGCGCATATATTCGCGCTTGCCGCCGAGCCCGCCGGCGCCGGGGTAGCCACCAGCTACTACCTTACCGAATACCGTGAGATCGGGTTCGATGCCGAAGTATCCTTGCGCACCGTGCTCAGAAATTCGGAAAGCCGTCACCACTTCGTCAAAAATCAATAAAGCTCCGTACTTACGGGCGAGCTCCTGGGCACCTTCGAGGAATTCTTGGGTGAGGGGGCGGGTGCCGGATTCGGGGCCAATGGGCTCAATGAGTATGGCTGCTGTGCCGCCACGATACTTCTTATGCTTGAGCTTGCGCTCCAGATCCTCTAGATCGCCGGGGAAAAATTCGTCGGTATAACGGAAGTAGGTGAGGGGGACGCCGTGGGCTTGGGTGAACTTAGAACCCGGCACGCGTATTCCGTAAGCGAGCGAATCTGACCAGCCGTGGTAGGCGCCACCCATTTTTAGTACATGCTTATGCCCAGTAGCTAACCGCGCCACGCGAATAGAAGCCATAGCAGATTCCGTGCCCGTACCGAGCATCCGGAACATATCTACGGTAGGAATGAGCTCTGAAATGAGGCGGGCTAGCTTTGCTTCGTATTCATGGAATAGTCCAGTGCTCGGGCCGCAGGTATCGAGCAACTCTTTTACTTTTGTGCGCACCGATTCCGGATTAGAGCCGAGCACGGTAGGGCCGCCTGCCTGCAAGAAATCCCAGTATTCGTTGCCGTCTATATCGCGCAGTTTATTACCGCTCGCTTTGTCGAAAGCTAAAGGGAAGGGGTGGTTGAAAGCCAGATTATGCTGCACGCCTCCCGGAATTACTTCTTTCGCGGATTCAATCATGCGCTTTGATTTCTGGCATTTTTTCTCAAAATATTCTTCTTCATATTCCCGCAGTGCAGTGGGATTAATGGAATATATAGGAAGCTCGATGAGGCGATCAAGTTCCGAGATAATGCTGCTTACACTCGGTTCGTTCATAGACATAATGACTCTCTTCGTTGAGGACCAAACTAAATCAGGACGCTATTATGGTAACACGGAGCGGAAATTAGCGGTACCCTTGGTTTTATATAGAAGCAATATTTTTTAATTAGTTGTGAGATACTGGAAAACGATAGTGGAAAGCAGCCTAAGAGAATTGCTTCTCCGCAGTTAGATATTCTCTGTAACAATGACGTTAAGGAGCGATTCTTATGTACGTACTCTCGTACGATATTGGCACGAGTGGAGTAAAGACTTGCCTATATCAGGTGGTGGATAAAAAACTTCTGGAAGTGGCAGCCGAAATGCGGGAGTACGATCTTTATATTCTGCCAGACGGCGGCGCCGAGCAAGATCCGGAGCAATGGTGGGAAGCGCTCTGCTCTTCCACCCAAGCTTTGCGAAAAGAGCATGCGGCGGAGTTAGATCAGGTAGAGGGAATCAGCTTCTGCTCGCAGATGCAATCCGTGGTGCTGGTAGATAAAGAAGGAAATGCGCTCCGTAATTCCATGAGCTATATGGATCAGCGTTCTACTGAGCAGTTTAAGAAAGGCCTTGGCAGCGGAATTACCGTATTTGGTATGAATGCGCGCAAACTGGCAATTAGTTTAAAACATACCGGTGCGGTATCGGGTTCTGTAAAAGATCCGGTCTGGAAATATCATTGGGTGCGCGATAACGAGCCAGAAATTTTTGCGCAAGTGCACAGTTGGTTAGATGTAAAAGATTACCTAGCGGCGCGCATGACCGGAGAATGTAAGCGCAGCGAAGATTCGGCTTTCACTACCCTCTTGCTGGATATTCACTCCGATCCTCCGCAATGGTCGAAAGAGGTGTGCAAGCTTTTCGACGTCAATATGGAGCATCTGCCGGAAATCATCCCAAGTACGGGGGTGGTGGGTCTACTCCGAGAGCAGCAGGCAAAAGAATTAGGCTTGCCGGCAGGAATAAAAGTAATTTCCGGTGGAGGAGATAATTCTTTAATCGGAGTCGGTGCCGGAGCTACCAATATCGGCGATACGCATATCTACTGGGGTACATCCGGTTGGGTGATTACCGTAGTTGATAAACAATTTGTAGATATTTCAGCCATGATAGCGGGGATTGTCGGTGCGGAACGCGGGCATTATAATTACTTTGCCGAGATGGAGACGGCCGGAAAATGTTTCCAGTGGGTACGCGATCACTTAGCTTTAGATGAAATTAACATCTACCTCGACCGCACGGATATCAATCCAGAGGAAGCAGATAAAGAGCCAGAGTATAAGAATCTTTATTCCTATATGAATAAAGTGATAGAGCAGGCAGAACCGGGCTCCGGAGGAGTAATTTTCACCCCGTGGTTGCACGGCAATCGCTGCCCCTTCGAAGATCCAAATGCGCGCGGAATGTTTTTCAATATCGGTATTGAGACCGGTAAGACGGAGCTGCTGCGGGCAGTTATTGAAGGAGTGTGCTTCCATCTGCGTTGGTTCTTAGAAACACAGGAGAAGAAGACTTCTATTGCACAGGTAGTGCGTTTCGTAGGTGGCGGCGCACTCGGAGAAGTCACTTGCCAGATTTTGGCCGATATTCTGGGGCGCACAGTGGAAACACCGGCCGATCCGCAAAATATCGGGTCAGTAGGGGCAGCCATTGTGACTGCCTGCGGATTAGGGGTATATGACTCGGTGAGTGAAGGAGCTAGTTTCATAAAAGCAGCGAAACGCTATGAACCTAATCCAGAGGTAAAAGCGGTATATGATCGTAATTTTGCGGCTTTCAAGACTTTATACAAAAATAATAAGAAAACATTTGCGTTATTAAACGGAGGAAAATAATGACTGATGTAAATGAAGCTGGAGCTGTAGATCCCAATTCTGCAGTGCCAGGGGAGGTAAAACCTCCTAAAGAACCAGAATCAGAACGGCGGAAAGCGCTAAAGCAGGCTATTCTCTTTACGCTCTTTTCCTGTACGGCAGCTGCGGTAGAGGTGATTACCTATACACTCTTTATCTATTTGCCGCAGATGGATTTTTTCGTAAATACTTTCAATATGCCCCAGCAATGGTGGGTAGACGGTATGGGAGCGGAAGCAGCCGCCACGAAGAAAGCAGTCGCCACTTGGGCGCAGGCTATTTCGCTCTTCCTGTCGGTGGTGTGGAACTTTACGATTAATCGTAAGTTCACCTTCAAATCCACTAATAATATTCCGA
>NZ_CAMXYE010000058.1 GCF_947253055.1 uncultured Arcanobacterium sp.
AGTGATATTAACGATTAACGGGAATCGTTTTGTGAGGTTACGATGCGTATCATTTCCAGAATTCTATCTGCGACGGCTGGCCTAGTGCTCCTTTGTGGGGTAGCTTCCTGCTCCTCCGGAGATGCTAATAATTCTAATGCTGGTGCGGATAAAAAGGCCGAGAGCGTTGCGGCTCCGAGCACTGCAGAAGCAAATTCAGATAGCCCTTCTAATTTGCCGCAATTACCGGAAGTGGAGATTCCAGCCGATATTGCTGGGCAGCCTACTTTCTCTGCCTATAATTCGGGAATGGGTAGCTTTTTATTTAAGATTGAAAAAAATCCCAACCTAAGCGAGGAAGAGCAAAAGTCCATTCTGACCGAGGCAGAACAAAAATCCTACGATTCCTTTATTACTTGCGTGGCAGCAGAAAGCTACGGGACTGTCTCGGTGGAATTAGCCAATAAGCTGGCGGCAGGCGATTTCGAGCATATACTCAACGCCCCGATTCCCGATGCGGATAATAAAGCTCTCGAGGCAGCTATCGCAAAATGTGAAGAGAAAATTCCGAATTAATACCCGGATTTTCGCCCCTACTGCGCGTCACTCAACTGCCGTTACTCAGCTGCACACCCTATATTTCACACTCACCTACTTGCGCACCTAGATCACTGCCAGCTTGCGCACCTAAATAGTTGCCATGCGCCCGAATTCACATTCTAAATAAGCTTTTATCTTCCCCTCCTTATTGATAACGGTTATCATTGTAAGGAGAATGGTTAGGAAGGTGCTATGAAATTGCGGAAACGGCAAATATTTACGGGACTACTCGCTGCGCTACTGCTCAAACCGATTCCAGCTTTTGCGCAGACGGTGGAAAATGTCGGAATGCCGGCATCCACGGCAACGACGAGCGAAGCTCACGCAAGTAATCATCAAGCTGGCGCGGCCGGGCATGGAGATTATCTCCCTGCCGATTACCGCGTACCAGCTGGCACGCCAGGTGCCGACCCGAAAGCTACGCCGGATACACAAGGGAAAGTACCGCATATCTGTGCCGGGAAAAAATTATTGCATCATTCTCACGTAGATGCCGCCTATGTAACTGAAATAGCTGGGAAAATGGATATCAGCGTGGTAGATGGGCAAAGCGTCGTCGAAGATCCCGCTTCTGTGTGTGTACGCCTCGCTCCCGATGCCCGCGCAGAAGACGGAGTAGAAGTATCTCGCTGGGTGGTGCCCGGAAAATCGCTTTTCGCTTTTTTGGGTAAACCGGGAGATATTATTTGGCGCGCACCGCAAGAGCAGATAGATAACTGGCGGCCGGTGTGGGCAGGAATTGGCGCTTTCGATACCGCCCACGAAAAAGTTTTACCGGATTACATAAAAAATGGCGCAGTAGCCCTTTCCCTACTTCAGGCAGAAGGCCCCGGCAAAGTGGAAGTATGGCGCACTATCGGGCAAAAAGAACTGACGCGCGGGCTCTCTACGAGCGAAAACTTGCCTCCTCTGCAGCTAAAAATAGGGGCACACGGGCATTGGAATTGGACTTTCACCGAAGCAGGCGCCTACCGGCTACGCTTCCAAGCCAACTATGAAGATGTGAATAAGGGGCAAACTGCCACCACTCCCCGTGATATTACTTGGCTGGTAGGAAGCGATGCGGAAGTGGGCTTAAAGCCCGGTACCACTAGCTCCGGAGGAGAAATAAAAGTAGCAGCCGAAGATTTACGCGCGCAGATGCAGGCAGCGGGCGAATTAACGGAAACCCCCACTCCTGCCCCAGGCGCAGCTCCACTCAGCCCAGCAGCGGCTCGCGCCCAGATTCTCCAGATAGTAAAGGCAGCTTGGCTTCCTCATCCCAGCACACCTAGTGCCTATACTCTGCGCGGGTATTTCACTGCCGATAAAAAAGATGACGGCACGCCTTTTAGTCGCGTAGCGGCAAGCATCGAAAACAAGGAAGGAAAACGGATTGAGAATCCAGTATTGGAGGTACCAGATTCTCTGCAGCAAGATACTCCCCAGGGAAAACGGTGGATTTTAGGCGCTACAGATCGCCACAGCAGTCTTAATTTTGATTTTCGCCAACTAGATAAAGAGCACCGCTCGGAGCCGGTTTCTTTTAATATCGGCGTATTTAACGGACCAGAATCAGCCAGATATCTGGTAGAAAAACGCGCAAATACTGGGAAAGATAATTTTTCTCCGCTCCTCGATTCGGCTTCTTACCCCGAAGAGCAATACGATTCGGCCGGCAGTCTCTATCAACTTATACACGTATTTGATCGCCCGGGATTCTACGAAGTGGCTTTCGATGTACAGAGCACCGATAATACTGGGCGTTTTTCTTATAAATCTCAGACGCTTTATTTTGCAGTAGGCGATTCCACTATTAAAGAGCTGCGCCACCTCACCGGGGAAAAAGATTATGCACCTCTCCCCGCAGATAACCCCAATCAGCCCGGGCAATCCGGCGCGGATAGTGAAAACACCCCCGATAATTCCGCGCGGCAATACCTAATCACTGCTGGCCACATGGATCAAGCTCTGGCATATCGAGCGGGCAAGGCACAAACTTTCGTAGAAGACACTGCCGATCCGCGCCAACCACGCCAGCATCTTTCCGGTAGTTTTGCCTACGCAGTACCCGATAGCACCCATAGCCAAATACCGGCGGATGCGCGGGGTTATGCGGAGTTGCGGCGGCTAGCTCCGCAGGGAGTGTGGGCGCTGCCAGAAGCGCAACTAGAAGGAGTACCTTGGGTAGGGTTTTCCACCCTAAGAGTGGATTATGAGCAGCTCGATTCGGCCGGCGTCACCGTGCAAATCACTGATTTTTCGGGGCCGGGTCGCTTTATTAGCGGTAACGATTCGCTTATCACCGGCGGATTTGCCAAGCGCCTCGATTCGGCAGATCCGCATCTGCACCTGCATTACGCCCAGCCAACGCATGACCATCAAGCCATGTATTTTACTGCTCCGGGCAAATACCAGCTCACTTTTCTCTACACTCTACATTTGAAAGATGGAACATCGCTCTCAGTGCCTCTGCAAGCTACTTTTTTAGTGGGAGATAAAGCTATTGCTTCTGCTCAGAAAGGAGCTACTCCAGGCACTGCCAGTGCAGCGCCGCTCCCAATAGAAGAATTACTGCGCCGCCTCAACGGCAATTTACCGAGAGAGAGTGCAGGAGAGAATGCCAGGGTAAAGAGTGAAAATATGCTTGAAGATAGCGCCGCGAACGCCTTAGAAGAGGTAGATACCCAGGTTCTAGATTCTCTCCTCCCCCAGAGCTCCAATACAGAAGAAAAAGCCGCCGGGGAAACTGATTTAGCAGCCGAATCTCCTCTGGCGCTATTAGATCCAGTAAATGGCACATTGGAAACGGTAAATGCACCGCTGTGGCAGTGGATACTGCTCGGAGCCGGAATTATTGCCTTTACTGGCGCAAGCAGTTGGGCATTATTGACGCGGCGCAAGAAAAAACGGGATAACTGACGGGATAGCGGACGAACTAATTAAAGACCATCCCAGTGTTTAACTAAACGGAGCGGGGCGGCAGGAAAATCCTGCCGCCCCGCTTTTATAGTGGTCCAGTACTCACTACGGCTTTGTATCCGGAGCAATTACGCGGATGAGGGAAGAATCATCCATAGCTCCTTGCCCGTTGGCGTAACCCAGCAGATACTCTTGCTCGGCCGCTGCCGCTACTGGTACCGCAATTCCGGCCGCTTTGGCCGCCGCCGTCACTATGCCCATATCTTTTACGAAAATATCTAGGCGCGATTTCACTTCGGAGGTCTCTCCCCGATACGCTTCGATTGCGCGCGGGCCACGATCTCCCAGCATGAAGGATTCGGCAGCTCCTGCCATTAACGCATCCAGCACTACTTCTTGATCTAAACCTAGATGCCCAGCTAAAGCGAGCGCTTCTCCAGCCGCGGCAATATGTACTCCGCAAAGCAACTGATTTACCGTCTTCATAGCCTGCCCGCGCCCGGGGGCTTTCCCTACCCAGACCAGCGTAGAAGCCATTTTCTCCAATACTGGCTGCACAAAAGCGTAGGCATCCTCGTAGGCCCCCACTACTATCAGCAGATCGCCTTTCCCAGCGCGCACCGGGCCACCCGATACCGGGGCATCGATGAAGTAAATTCCTTCCTTCTTCAGCTTAGCGGCGATTTTTTCTACTGCCTGCATGCCGATAGTCGAGGTGAGCAGCACAGCAGCTCCCTTTTTCAACACCGGCGCAATCGCATCTTTCCCGTAGAGCAATTCTTCTAGTTGGGCACGATTACGCACCGCCACCACTACCACGTCTGCGCCAGTGGCCGCAGCTGCTGCCGAAGTAGCAGTATCTACTCCCGCTTCCGCTGCGAGTTCCAGACGCTCAGAAGCAATATCGTAACCTACTACGGAAAAAGATTTAGCTAAGCAAGTAGCCATCTGGTATCCCATAGCCCCGAGGCCAATCACAGCAATTTTCACGATTTAATCTCTCTTTTGAAATTTTATTGCGGGCTTTCTCTGCTATTTAGAAAGTTTCTTTACTACTTCGGCGAGCGAAGTTTCATCGCCCACGTTTCCAGCGAATACGATATACGGAATCCCCAACGCTGGGCCTTCGAGAGCCGTCCAGAGGGAAACTATTCCCGGCAGCATCGGCCCTACCACCTTGGCGCGCCGAATCGAAAGGCCTTTCGAAGCAGTATCCGAGGAAGTGATACCACCTTTTGCCACCACGAAACGCGGCGGGCAGGCCTGCAGTATTTTCTGCGTCACTTCCACTACTGCGGCCGAGACTTCGCGGGAAATAGCTAGTGAATCATCTTCGTCTTTCCCCTTCACTAATTTACGAGAAGTGCGCACAATCGCATTTCCACTCTGCAGCGCCGCCACCGCTTTTTCCACGATTTCCGCTAAATGCGCACCGCGCAGCGCCGGATCTATCACCTGCTGCACGTCAATCTCAAATTCCGGAAGTTGTTCCTGCTCGCGAAGCTGATTGAGCTGGCGAGTAGTGAGGTCTACATGCGATCCCACCACTATTAAGCCACCCGCAGCTAACTCCCGATCGCCGCGCGCGCTCGCAATTTCTTCGTCATTCAGCGGCGCATGCACACTCTGGCCAATTCGAGCCCGCACAAAAGGCGGTCCTACCCGATATACAAATTCTTTACCAGCAGCTTCTGCCGCAATTAGCGCTAGCGCTAGCTGGCGCAAATCTTCTTCGGTGACGATATCTGCCGCCAATACTTGCCCATTTTCTGCCGCCTCTAGTTGGCTTATAATCTGCGGCAAATTGGTGCGTATATCTGCTAATTCCAGCACTCCTACCGCAGCGGCAGGAATCTTCCCTTCCGTCTTCTCTGCCACCCATTCCGGCAAATAAGAAGCCCGATAGCCGAAGCTGGCATCTTTAGCGAATTCCGTCTCTCCTACCGGCACAAATCCGCTTTTCTCTGCACCAGCATAGTGCACACCATGCACAGTGATGCGCCCGGCATCTCCGAAGGCCGGCACGAGAATAATGCCGTCTACCGCTTTGGCCGCCGTTTTGGCCGCCGTTTCCGCGCGAGCGCGCCGGCATTTTTCAGTTTCGTCAATAATGGTGAGCGGCTCCAAGGGGAAGTGCCCACGCAGCGTCGAATCTGAACGCGATACGAAAGCTAACTGCGTATCAGTGGCAGCAGCAGCTTCTAAAGCGGCAGATACCACTTCTCGATTCACTTTCTCAGCCGCAGCGGAGGAAAGAGAACGCGAATTCGTCATTACGTAGACGGCGGGTTTTCCGCTGGCAAATGCCCACGCAAAATCTGCCGGCTCCCAGGCAGTGAGTACCGGTAAATCAGCTACTGACTGCGTACCCGTCGGATCGTCATCTAGCACCACATATACGCGGGTATCTTGCGCTTTTTGGCGGGCTTCCCGCACCTGTGCTGCCGTAGTTTGCGGATTCTCCGGTATCCCCGCGAGAATTTCCGGCAAAAACATGGCCATCTTTCTACCCCCTCGTAGCATTGTTATGAAATAAGTCCACCCTGGCTACTCCCTGAGCTCTGAGCTCTGATTAATTGCTAGCGTATCTTTTTCCCTCTTTATTAGCAAATCAGTTCATGAATGAAGAAAAGTCGGCCTATGCGGCATGCGAAAGGTGCTCGCTGGGCTTCAATTTAGAAATCAATCTCGGCAATTTGCGGCTTATGACTTACGCCCTACCGCTCGCTCGTGGCTTACTGCCGCTTACTGCCGCTTACTGCCGCGCTCTCGTGGCTTGACATTCCTCGCCGCTAGCTCGTAGCTTATTAGGGCTCGCGTTTAACTTAAGCTCGCACTTATAGCTGCACTTTCTAGCTATGCTCACTATGCTTTGCGCGATTTTAAACTGCCTAAATCTTCGGCAGTTTGCGTCATATGCCCACGCATCGCATCTTTTGCCGCACTAGCATCCCCTGCCAATATAGCTTTATATACATTGCGATGATGCCCCTGCGCGCGCCGCCGCACCCTTTCATCTGCGGAAGTAGCACTACGCGACCGCGCCAAGGCACTCTCTAAAGGCATCATGACGGCACTTATAAACGGATTGCCTGAAGCAGCTTGAATATGCTGATGGAAATCCATATCCGCATCCACTACCGCTTCTACGTCTCCCGCGGCGGCGGCTTCCTCGTAGCGCTCCAAATCTGCCGCAAGCGCTGCTAAATCATCTGCACTGCGCCGCTCAGCAGCTAAGCCCGATGCGCCCACTTCAATCATGCGGCGCACTTCCAGCAACTGAAAACCTAAATCCAAAGGATCTATTTGCTGAGAGAGGAAGATGGCAATCGTAGCTAAATCTCGCCACTCAGATATCGGGCGCACGTAGGTGCCGCGGCCGTGCACTACTTTCAGCACTCCGCGATCTTGCAGTATGCGTACGGCTTCGCGCATAGTTAAACGCGAAACTCCCAGCAGTTCGGCTAGTTCTGCCTCCGGAGGGAGCGGTTTTTCTGCACTAAATTCACCGCAGGAAATATGAGCCAAAATGCTATTGGTTGCGCGCACTACTAAATCTCTGGCCACAGTTTTCTCTTCCTGACTCGCGTTACTCCATTAAATCATCGAGAAAATAAAATACTTATTTTATTACTCCCACTCGCATTGAACATTTGGTGATGCAGTGAGCTGAAGTTGCTGTATTGACTTCAGCCTTGTTCCAGTTTACACAGTTCGCGCCAGGTTGGTACTCATTTGATACTCAGTTTATTCATCGGTGTGTTGCAGGGTGAGGAATAGAGCAGCGATTCTCTGTCATTTAATTCGATTTCAACCGGACAGGTAAGTTTAAGGGCTTTTCCTGCGGCAATTGCGTGTCTCTCTTCGAGAGTTGGAAGCATTGCTGCATAGTCAGATCCAACGTAGTTTTCCAAGAATTGTTTTCCCGTGTCATCAAATACCCTAAGTGCAAATATTGTATTGCATTGATTGAGGATACTCTTAGACACGTTCGCTGTTCTCTGGGTGATTACCATGGATCCCAGCCCATATTTTCTTCCTTGCAGAATCACCCTAGCTGTTCCGTTTGCTGCGTTTCTATCTCCATCATTAGCGGCTGACGACCACTCGGGAACCAAGGAATGAGCCTCTTCAAACACTAGGAGCAATTTCGCCCCTTCGGCTTTTCCTGTGAAAGATGATTTGCAGTGATCAAGAGCTTCTTCGGAAATGATTCTGGTTATCTCAGCTGGGGTAAGATCGGCAAAGGGCGTCAAGTCAAATGGAGGCTTCCCGTAATTCGAAGATTTTCCGTCTGTCGTTTGTTTACTGACTTCGTACTTTTCAGGGTTTATTACTAGAACTCTATAATCGCAGCTCCCGCCCATAAAGGTTTCGATGGTGCTACGTATCTCCTTTCTGAAAGCTTCTGAATTTCCTCCCTCGTCTTTTGACTTTGTAGCTTTCAGGTAATCCTGTTGAATAGCGAAAATAATTGCCTCGTCATCTGGATTGCATACTGAGACACCGTACTGTTTTAAGGCTTTACTGTATTCATTGGTTAGGTCAAGACAAATGATTTTTGTGTTTTGCGTTGCCTCAGCTTGAGTAATTTTTTGGATTAGCTCAAAAGAAAGGCACGATTTGCCAACACCCAAGATTCCCAGAATTGCTGTGTTATGGGTGATTAGTGCATTGATATCCTTTAGGCAAATGCTGCATGAAGTTCCAGGCAGCTTGCCAATTGCTAGCTCTGGCATATCGTCCTCCCCGTCATTTCGCACATATACGGGGCTGCCAAGTTCGGGGAGCCACTTTACGTTATTTATGATATTGCGAGCAGCGTCGTATGAGCCGAGCTTTTTGGCATAAGCGTGAACAAACGGGCTCAGTGCTATTGCTTTACATTGGTTTTCCCGATCGATGCCATTGATTATCTGGTACAGAACTCTTTCATTCCTTATTGATGATTCGACGACGGCTCCTTCATGAATTACCTGGTAAAGATCGTCTGACTCTGTTTTAAGAACTCTTATCCTTATCGTTTCGATATCGGACTGCTCGTCAACGAAGCCAATGATTTGATGCGCGGAGAGGAACACGGGATTTTCCTCTAATGCATTTAATGAACTGTTCTCAATGTCATTTTTGTTGATCAAAAGAGCATCAAAAGGACCATCCCCAGCAATTGCGCGAATGCTTTCGTCGTTGATTGCACTGTTTTTGATAAGTATTTCCGGAATGCATATGCCTGACACTATTGTTTCGGAAGGAAGGATTTCGATTTTGCTCACGTAGCATGCAATCCAATTCTTCCGTCCTTGCTTCAACAAGAGCAGAATGGAAGAGGCCTCCAAGGTTTTGTCTACAGAAGGGAACGATGCGACATAGTATTTTCCCAGGATTGAGTCAACGATGGATCCTTTTAGGGATTCATGCTGGTTTTTCTTTGTGAAGCTAAGGGGGATGCGTACTATCGCTTCGAAGAATGGCGTGCAGGCCACTATGACCCATGCGACAACCATCACCGCGAAAGTAACGGAATCGTTTCTAAGATAAGAAAGCACTCCAGAAAGATAGATGAATGAGTAGAGTACTTTTGATTTCCCGAGGGTTGATGATATTGACAGCAGGCAGCGTTTAATTCGCGGAAATCTATCGACGACGTTAAGGAAAAGCACGCCAATCGAGCATACGAGAATCATAATGAACAGAGCCATCATGGGCCAATAAAACAACAAGTTGCCTGGGATGCTGACGGCAAGAAGGATTAGAATAGCAGCAATTGAATTGCTGATGGCTCCTAATGGAGTAGTGAAAAACGGTTCTGAAACATATTTTCCCAGAATGATGAATATTGCGCTGGAGAGAAAAAGCAGATTGAAGGGGCTGCTGGTGTTCCTTATGAACTCAAATGATCCCGATAGGGCATAGCAAATTATTAAGAATAATAGCACCTCAATTATTGCTACGACAATTCGTTGAATTGCTTTCAAGCTGCTCACTTCCTAATGATCTTCTACGCTTTCGGAGGGAGTGCTGCGTTGCTGCCAAGGCGGCCTGCGGTTCGCGCATCGCGCATGGTGTTATTGTCGGTGCAGTCGAACGTCGCA
>NZ_CAMXYE010000059.1 GCF_947253055.1 uncultured Arcanobacterium sp.
TAATACTGACGGGTGGGGGAATTATCCTCATGCTGCTAACGCTGTTTTTCCTGCGCGATCACCGCCGGTTGCGGCAATTCACCTACACTTCGCTTTTACTCGGAATTGCCCTGCTGTTATTGCCGCTCACTCCGGGAATCGGTAAAGAAATATACGGAGCTCGGCTCTGGATTTCTCTGGCCGGTTTTAGCTTCCAACCCGCCGAACTAGCAAAAATCTGCTTCGTGATATTTTTTGCCGGATATTTAGTGGTACAGCGCGACAACCTAGCTCTAGCTGGGAAAAAATTATTTGGGCTCCAGTTTCCACAACTCCGCCACGCCGCCCCCATCCTAGTTGCGTGGCTGGCCGGGCTGGCAATTCTGGCTTTTGAAAAAGATTTCGGCACGGCGCTGCTGTTCTTTGGCTTATTCGTAGCTATGCTCTACCTCGCCACCGAACGGCTTTCTTGGATCGTAATTGGTGGATTACTCTCCAGCATCGGAGTTTGGTTCATCATCCAAATCATGCCACATATCCAAGCCCGCATCACCATCTGGCTCCACGCCTTTGACCAGCAAGTATACGATTCTCCCTACGGTTCCTATCAACTCGTCCAAGGCTGGTTTGGTTTAGCCTCCGGTGGTTTGCTCGGCACTGGCTGGGGAAAAGGCTATCCGACTATGTCTTTCGCCTCTAATTCTGATTTTATAATTGCCTCTTTAGGAGAAGAACTAGGCCTAGTTGGTTTAATAGCTATTCTCTGCCTTTATTTACTCTTCATTTTCCGCGCTTTCAGTATTGGCCTTCATCTGCGCGACGGTTTCGGGAAACTTCTCGCCGGCGGTTTTGGATTCGCCATCGCCTTGCAATGCTTCGTAGTCGTAGGGGGAGTGACGCGCGTAATTCCCCTCACCGGCTTGGCTATGCCGTTTCTGGCTTTAGGTGGTTCGGCACTTATTTCCAATTGGATAATAGTGGGAATTTTGCTGCGTATGTCTAGCGATGCGCGCCGCCCCTATAAGCCTGCCACTACGCCACTTTCCCAGTTAAATACTTCAGATTTAACTCCGCTTCTAGAAAAGGGTAGCGGCACCGCAGAGGTAGTTGATGCTGATTCCGCCGCAACTTTCGCCGCGGATTCTCCCGATACAGATTCGCACCCGACGGAGGTGGTACATCTATGAATCCACCTTTACGGAAACTCTCTCTCACCGTCATCGTCATGTTTGTGACGCTTATGCTGGCGGCGACCTATATCCAGTTTTTTCGCGCTGATGCGCTCAACGCCGATACCCGCAATGCCCGCACTCTCTATAAAGAATTCGGTACCGAACGCGGGCCAATTATCGTAGCTGGAGATGCGATAGCTAGCTCTAGCCCTACCGAGGGCATCTATAAGTATCAGCGTAATTATCCGGCGGGAGATCTCTACAGCCATATCACTGGCTATTTCTCCGTCACGCACAACTCGATGACCGGGCTAGAAAAGTACGGTAATTCGGTATTGGGAGGTTCCGATTCTTCGCTGTGGGCGCAGCGCATTGAAGATTTATTTACCGGCTCCCAGCCGCAGGGAGGAGCTTTAGCTCTCACTATCGACCCCGCCGCCCAAAAAGCTGCCTATAAGGCGCTAGCGGGGCGTCGCGGCGCCGTCGTAGCTATCGATCCACAGAGCGGAAAAATTCTCGCTTTACTCTCTTCACCTGCTTTCGACCCAAATGGGATATCCACCCAAGATAAGAAAGCAGCCGAGCAGTACTGGGAAGAAATATCAGCGCAAAGCGATAAACCTCTTTTAAATCGGGCTTTAGGTGACG
This sequence comes from uncultured Arcanobacterium sp., assembly GCF_947253055.1. Classification (GTDB taxonomy): domain Bacteria; phylum Actinomycetota; class Actinomycetes; order Actinomycetales; family Actinomycetaceae; genus Arcanobacterium_A. The sequence continues at coordinate 1,800 of NZ_CAMXYE010000059.1, forward strand.
ACCTCTACCCGCCGGGGTCAATTTTTAAGGTAGTTACAGCCGCAGCTCTCTTGGAAGAAGGTGCTTCTCCGGAGTCTGTGCTGGATGCTCCCACCACGTGGACACTTCCAGAAACTAATTCTGTGGTGCATAATACCGGTGGGGCCTGCGGAGATGGCTCCGGCAAGGCGTCTTTGCGCACCGCTTTAGTGGAGTCTTGCAATACGGCTTTCGCTATTGCCGGCGCTAATTTAGGGGCCGAAAAACTCATAGCGACTGCCGAAAAATTTGGTTTCCATAAAGATTTAACTACCCCACTCCCGGTGCGCCCTTCTCGGTTACCGAAGCCGGCCAGTAAAGCCGCTTTAGCTATGGATGCTTTTGGCCAACAAGATGTGCAGGTCAGCCCGCTCCAAATGGCTTTAGTGGCCGCGGCAATTGCAAATAACGGCGAAATGATGCAGCCGTATTTAATCGACAAAGTATTGAGTGCGGATTTTGCACCCGTATCCCAGACTTCTCCTACCGTGCTGGCTTCCCCGATTTCTTCCGCCACTGCTCAGTATCTTTCTTCGATGATGCAAGATGCGGTAGAAAAGAACTACGGAGCACGCGTACAGGTACCCGGCATCAAGGTGGCCGGGAAAACGGGAACGGCAGAAGTGGGCGGAGCTAAAGCTCCACACGCCTGGTTTATTGGCTTCGAAGCAGCAGAAAATTCGCGGGTAGCAGTAGCCGTATTTATTGAAAATGGCGGCTATGGAATTGAATCAGCTGCCCCGGTAGCAAAAGCAGTGATGAATGCGGTGGTGAATAAATGAATTTTGTAATCCAATCGCAACTTCTCCAAGCAGATATTTACAAAAAAATACGGCATTATAAGCTAGAGGGTGGTTTTACACCGATAGGAGCGCGAGATAATGACTGAGATTCCCCGAATCCTGGGCGGTCGCTACGAATTAGGTGATTTAATTGGTCGCGGTGGTATGGCACAGGTGCATAAAGGCTACGATACTCGCCTTTCTCGTACAGTAGCTATAAAAGTACTGCGCGCAGATTTAGCGGCAGATCCTACGTTTTTGGCACGCTTCCGGCGCGAAGCTCGCTCGGCAGCAGCACTAAACCATCCAGCTATTGTGGCGGTATACGACACCAGCGAAGAGCAAATAAAAACTAGTAGTGGGAAGATTATTTCCCTTCCCTATATCGTAATGGAGCTAGTACGCGGAAAGACGGTATCGAAACTTCTCGAAAATGGCGAAGCGGTGCCGATAAGCGAAGCCGTGCAGATTACGATTGGCGTACTCTCTGCTTTAGAGTATTCCCACCGCGAAGGAATAATTCACCGCGATATTAAGCCGGGCAATATTATGCTCACTACCGACGGCAAAGTAAAGGTGACTGATTTCGGAATTGCGCGGGCAATTGCGGATTCGGCAGCCACTATGACTTCCACTAATTCCGTAGTTGGTACCGCCCAGTATCTCTCGCCGGAACAAGCGCGCGGCGAAGTAGTAGATGCCCGCTCTGATCTATATTCCACCGGCTGCCTGCTTTATGAATTACTCACCGGCAAACCACCTTTCCAAGGCGATTCGGCGGTGGCGGTAGCTTATCAGCACGTATCGCAAACTCCGCGGCCAGCTTCGGAAATTGCTCCTGATATTCCGGAAGCTTTAGACAGAGTAGTGATGAAAGCACTCGCGAAACGGCGCGAAGACCGTTATCAAAGTGCCGCCGAAATGCATCGCGAGCTTTCTGCCGCCATGCACGGAGAAGCAGTAACAGCTCCTCAGGTAGATACTTGGAAGACGCGCGTGGTGCCGATACCGCCGCGGCCCGTAGAGGCTACTCAGATTGCTACCGGACCGCTTCCGGGGGCAGCAGCTGGGCAAACGGATACCGATATTGAAATTCCGCCCACTCCCCAAAAATCGCACAACCTTTGGAAATGGGTAGCCGGCATTTTGATATTGCTGGTACTCACCGGAGTGGGCATAGCAGCGTGGAATGATGCCTTACCTTGGCAGGATAGAGGCACCGAAGTCACCCGCGTAAGCGTGCCGGATATGTCGAATATGACGCAGGCAGATGCCCGGCGCGCCTTAGAAGAAGTTGGATTAGTATTTGCCCTCGGAGATCCGGTAGAAGACGAAAAAGTACCGGTAGGGCGGTTTGTATCTTCTAATCCAGCTATCCGCACTATGGTTGATAAGGGCAGCACCGTCACGGTACATTTCTCCTCCGGAGTGGGAGAGGCGACGGTACCGGATTTGAGTAATGGTTCTTATACTGAAGAGAGCGCCCGCACCGAATTGAAATCTTTAGGTCTGATAGTGGGGGCGGTAGAAAAAGTAGATGAACCGGGCATAGCTGCTGGAAAAGTATTTGATACGGATCCTTCGGCCGGCACACCGGTCGATAAAGGTACGCGAATTACGCTCTATGTATCCACTGGAAAAGTCACTTTACCGACTCTGGTTGGAAAGAGCCTCGAAGCTGCCCAGAACGAATTAAATGCGCGAAAGCTGAACTACGATACTGTTTATAAAGCAAATTCTGCCCCGAAGGGCACGGTGCTCGAGCAGAGCCCGCTCGCTGGAAAAGTTGATTTCGATACGCGAGTAACACTCACGGTATCGGACGGCCCGGCAGATACAGATAATACCCAGCCTCCGCGCGAGAATTCACAGCCGGCAACTCCACCGCGAAATCAATAGTTACTACGGCTAAGGCTTAGCTGATAGTAGGTTTAGCTGATAGTAGGTTTAGCTAATAGTGGTGCCGAAGAAATCCGTTTCTTCTACTAGCCACGGAAAAGCATAGTTAAAGAGCAACCAAACTATCGCCAATATCAGCACCAGCGATTCGATTACCTTTAGCCAAGTAGGCCCCGGCAAATGCCGCCAAATAAATCCGTACATTTTCCTCTCCCTACTTCTTCGCTAACTCTGCTGGGTCAATAAGTTCTATCGGTTTTCCATCGCTGCGCTTCACCCAGTTATCAAATTCTGCCTGCACAATCCAGCGTTTATTGGCAATCCCCGGCGGATGGCAAGTAGTAATGGTAAGTAGCCGGCGCGTGGGGTTAATCCCGCTATAATCTTGCCCAGCTTCAACTCGTTCGCGCGCGCGGAAAGGATCGGGGGAAACTACATAGACATCACCGGGGTCTACTATTTGGTGACTAATTATTTTATACACATACCAGGTATCGGCAGTTTCGATGACGATTACGTCGCCCTCTTTTAACTTATCTACGTTTATCATGCGGGCACCGTAGACTTCTCTGTGCACAGCGGTGGAAAAATTGCCAATTTCCCCAGGCATAGCGGTATCTGTGTAGTGCCCAAACGCCCCGAAATCTAGTACTTGTTTCGTGGTGCCTTCGGCAATTATGCTTTGATGGTCATAGCCAAAAGCCGGAATGTGAATTACTCCGAAATGTTCACCGGGAGCTACTGCTTTTTCCCAAGCTGGCGGAGCGTCGTGGTGTGCTTCTCCTACGCCGGGAGGTAGTTTCCCAAATTCTTCGTGGATAGCTGCTACCGCTGTGGCTTGGTTACGCTCTCCTATTAGGTTGGTCCACCACAGCTGCCAAACGATAAAAAGCCCCAAGAGGATGCCGATGGTAATTAGGATTTCTCCTAATATTCCTATTGCTCCAAAAAGTAGCTTTCTTTTCCGGCTCGCCGGCGGGCGCGGAGCCGTACTTTGCTCACTCTGCGCGCGGCTACTGCGAACTCCTGCTCTATGCGAAGCAGAACGCCCCCGATGCCGAGGCACTTCGCCTATTTGTATTTCTTTTGTATCCACGCTCTTATTCTAAAACTTTCTTTGCGCGGGCGCTTCTTTGCTTTTTCTCTGCGTCCCACTCCCTTTTTTTACTATATCCATATATCCTTACCTGTGAAGCTATTTAAGTTTGTTGGGAGTAAAGATGCCTGAATCTAAAAAACGGCAAAAAGTAGTCGACCGCCGCAAAGCGCAGAATCGCCGCGCACAGAACACCGCTGAAGAGAAGCGTTCCCCGCGCTGGTGGGCACCGCTCATGGTGGCACTAGCTATTATTGGTCTTTTAATAGTGGTCACCGCCTATGTAACGAATGGGCGTTTCCCGGTTCCAGGGCTTAGCAACGGCAATATCAATCTTTTCATTGGAATTGGCTTTATGCTAGCTGGTTTCTTTATGACGGCGGGTTGGAAGTAGCCACTCGCCGCTTCCAAAGCGAATTATTTCCAAAGCGCACTATTTTCAAAACGAATTACAAGTTTGTAATTTATCCACGACTGTGGGAAAGCCTGTGGATAAATATTTGATCGCTTTTACTTGCGCCGTTTTACTTGCGTTACTTTACTTGGACACTCTCTTTACGTGCTTTTATATCTTTTAGAAAAATAACTCCCACGAGACTACTTAGAGGAAATAGAGTACTCCCACTAAAAGAGCAGCAATAAGGGCGGCAATTAGAATATCTAGGAGCAGGCTGGGCTGGCGGCGAAGCTTGCGGTTTACCACCCAGAGCCACATTAAGAGAGTGCCTCCTATTAATCCACCCACATGTGCTTGCCAGGCAATAGCGGGAATTATAAAACTGAGCGCCAGATTGATTCCCAATAAAATTGCTATACCGGCTGTATTTCCTTGTACGTTGCGCGTAAAAATTAGTAAAGCGCCGAAGAGTCCAAATACCGCTCCGGAAGCTCCTACTGCCGCGGTATGCATATTATTAGTCAGCACCGAAACGGCGTAAAACATGACGTTTCCCGCGAAAGCGCTCAAAATATAGAGCACTGCGAAGCGAAGAGAGCCAATTATGCGCTCTAATACTGATCCAATTAGCCAGAGTGCATACATATTGAATAATAAGTGCCAAAGGCCAGCGTGGAGAAAAGCCGCCGTAATAAAACGATAAGGCTGATAAAAAGCTAGGGGTGGGTAGAAGAGCAGCTGCGCGCCTATTACTGGCTGTATTTGCTCTGCTAAGACTAGTAGTGCGGAAAGCAGAATTAATCCGCAGGTGACCGGGGCGCTTTCGGCATAACGAAGAAACCGCCCCGTGGAAATTCCGGCCCAAAAGGCGCGCAGCTGCTCAGAAATACTTTTTCTCGGCATTAGTTAGACTACTCTGCCACCGAAATTGTTTCGATTACTACATCCTCTACCGGCCGATCGAGTGCGCCGGTCTCTACTTGCGCTATTTTATCTACTACTGCCTGCGAATCCGCATCCACTACTTTTCCAAAAATAGTGTGCTTTCCTTGTAGCCATGTAGTGGGGGCTACGGTAATGAAAAACTGAGAACCGTTGGTGCCTTTACCGAAACGCGTGCCCGCATTGGCCATTGCGAGCATGTAGGGAGCTGTGAAGTTAACTTCTGCCGAAATTTCATCGTCAAAAGTATAACCCGGGCCGCCGGTGCCCGTTCCGAGCGGATCTCCACCCTGAATCATGAAGCCGTCAATTACGCGATGGAAAATAACTCCGTCATAAAGTGGCCGCGTCACTTTCTCACCACTGCGCGGATTTATCCATTCGCGTTTTCCAGTGGCTAGCTCCGTAAAATTCGCTACTGTTTCCGGTGCATACTGCGGATAGAGCTCTACCGCAATATCCCCCATATTTGTGTGTATAGTTGCTTTCATAGTTCTATCTTTTCATAACTCTCCGGTAAATTCACCGCCGCGGGCACCAGTGCAAAAAGAAATTAGTAGACTAGTAGTAAATTACGAAAAGGAAAGATTATGCATTTTCGAAAAAAGGGTTGCTGCTCGGTATTTTTTCTCGGCTGCGCGGCGCTCGTGCTGGCAATTAAATTAGGTAAACTGCCCAAAATTAACTGCGGCGGCGAGCGGCCAGATCCGTGGGCAGCAGACTATTGGGAAAATCTGTAGTTTCTTTACTTCTTCTCCGCCCGCGCAGCCGGAGGAAACTCTTCGGCTTCTAGGCTACGCAAAATCCGCGCCGGATTTCCCACTGCGAGCACATTTGCCGGTAGATCTTTAGTGACGACGGCTCCGGCACCTACCACGGTATTATCACCAATCGTGACTCCTGGCAGCACTATCACTCCGCCTCCGAGCCACACATTATTGCCGAGCGTAATCGGAGCTGCTTTTTCAATTTTGGCGCGGCGAGCTGCTTTTTCTAGCGGATGAATAGGGGTCAAGAGCTGCACATTTGGCCCAATCATACAGTCTTCACCTATGCGAATTTCGCTGCAGTCCAGCGCCACTAAATTAAAATTAATAAAAGTGCGCGCCCCGATATAAATGTTTTCGCCGTAATCTACATAAAAAGGCGGCTTAATATATACATCTTCGCCTACCTCACCGAGCAGCTCATGGAGAATTTCTTTCGCGCGCTCTTTTTCTCCATAGACTTCTGCTCCGTAGTATTCATCAGTTAATTCCATACCCCGCTGAGCGACCAGTGCATTATCAGAATCAAAAGCTCTATACCAATCTCCCGCCAGCATGCGCTGGCGATCTGTGCGTGGATCTCCCGAAAAATAATCTTTCATATTCCCCATAATTTCAGCATTTCTTCGCCACTAATAAAGCAAATTTTAGAGCAATAAAAGAAATTTTCTATACAAAATTCAAATTGAGTGGAGCATAGGGGACTCGAACCCCTGACCTACTGCTTGCAAAGCAGTCGCGCTACCAGCTGCGCCAATGCCCCGTAGGGAAAACTGCTATTTCCGTGGGCCTAGATGGACTCGAACCATCGACCTCCACATTATCAGTGTGGCGCTCTAACCAACTGAGCTATAGGCCCATTCGTACTGCGTTTTAACTACGTACCGAGCCAGATTATCTTAAAAAAGCATATACTTACAAATCAAATTGAGTGGTAAGCAATAGAACTCACACTTTTTCTACCGCCTCCACTTTCTCCGGCTCTATTCGTCTGTAACTACTATACGCAAGCCACCTACCAGCGAAGCTACGGTATTGTAAATCAGCGCCATCAAACCGCCCGCGGCCGTACAGAGCACAATTTCCATTAACGCCACAATAATAGAAAAGGGAATCAATCTTCCAAATTCTAAGAATTGCCCCATTTGCAGTAACTGCTCCGATTTCAAAGTGGTGAAAAGCTCGGCGATACCTGACCACACGTGCATAGCATCAAAAATAAACCAAGCAATTATCGAAAGCACCACCATAACAATGCCCACCGCCACCGACAGCAGGAACGAAATCTTCACCGCCGACCACGGATTAATATGAGAAATAGTCAGTTGCGCCGTTTTTATTTCCACTGGATATTCTTCGGCAGGTACCGAATTTTCCACTCCAGCGGCAGCTTTTTCTTCTGCCATTATGCGCTCTCTTCCTCTTCTTCATCTTTTTCTAGATTAATAGCAATTGCAATAATTTTATCGTCTTCTTCGGGGCGTGCAAAGGTAACTCCTTGCGTATTTCTACCCGTCAGATTTACTTCATCTACGCGCGAGCGCACCACTTTTCCAG
>NZ_CAMXYE010000060.1 GCF_947253055.1 uncultured Arcanobacterium sp.
TAATTCTGGTTGAAAACGCTGCAGCGCAGCCAACAGTACAGATGTCCGCGCGATGAACATTCCCGCATTCCATTTGTATTCACCACTTAAAAAGTAACTGGTGGCGATTTCTTTTTCTGGTTTTTCTAAAAATTCTGCCACCGCGAAGACGGGAAAATCTGCCCGCGCCGCCGGAATAGACAATTGCTTTTGAGCATGGATATAGCCGAATCCGGTGGCAGGGAAATCGGGGGTAATGCCGATAGTGGCTACATAGCCAGCAGCAGCAGCGGCAATCGCAGAATCTAATGCTCCCTGGAAAGCTAGCGTATCTTCGATGTGGTGGTCGGCGGCAAAAGAACCAATTATCACTTCTCCATGCCGCCGCTGCAAAATCGCTGCTGCTAAACCTATAGCAGCCATGGAATCACGCCCACTGGGCTCTGCAAGTAAGTTTTCAGCCGCAATCTGCGGCAATTGCTGGCGCACCACCGGTAGATGCGCCGCACCCGTCACAATCACAATACGCTCCGCTGCCCGCGGAGCTAAACGCTGCACCGTTTCCTGCAGCATACTTTGACCGCTGTTAGTTAAATCAGTAAGAAATTTTGGAAAATTACGCCGCGAAATTGGCCATAACCGCGTACCGGCTCCGCCGGCCGGAATAATGGCATAAAAATCTTCCCGCATGCTATTTATCTTTCTTTCCATAAGTAGTTTTCTACCTATTTGTATTCAATTACGAGCGGCGCATGATCGGAAAAACGCTCTGCATAGCTGGGAGCCCGATCTACTCGCTGCATAACAGCGCGAGCGGCCAAATTAGCATCACTCATCTGATAATCTATACGCCAGCCAGCGTCATTATCAAAAGCTTTCCCGCGCTGCGACCACCACGTATAGGGCCCTTGCATATCCCCAGCTAAGTGGCGCTGCACATCCACGTATCCAAATTCGCCAAACCACTTGTGCAAATAAGCGATTTCTTTATCCAATACTCCAGAGGTCTTATTGTGATTAGACTTCCAATTTTTTATGTCTTTTTCGCCATATACGATATTGAAATCTCCGGCCACCAAAATATGCTTTTGCCGCGGAGCAGCCTGTATTTGCTCTAAGCGAGTGCTCACTTTATCTAAATGCGCATATTTAGCTTGCATTTTCTCCGGCTTATCAGCCACTCCTGAATGTAGATAGGCACTTATAAAAGTGGTTTCTAATTCCGGTACGTCTACCTCGAGCCAGCGCCCCGTATCCACATCCGGTTCCGCGCTTTCGCCTGCCGCAGCTGGCAAGCCCGCCTGCACCGCGCCCGCGGTATACTTTTTCTGCAAAGCAATAACTACCCCAGCCCGGCCAGCCAGCGCAGATGCATGAGCAAATACTTGATAAGAATCCCCTATTAGCTCCGGCAATAAATCCTCCGGCGCGCGTACTTCTTGGAGAAGTAGCACATCGGGAGAAGTCTCTGCCAGCCAAGCGGAGAATCCTTTTCGCACTGCGGCGCGGATACCATTTACATTGCAGGTAGCTACCAACATTTATATTTCCTTATCCTAAGCACAAGAGTGCAGCTGCCGCTCCGCAGCTTCTACAATATTCACCAACAGCATAGCGCGCGTCATCGGCCCGACTCCGCCGGGGTTCGGGCTCATATAGCCAGCTATTTCCGCCACTTCTGGGCTCACATCGCCAATAATATGAGTTTTTCCTTCCTCATCTGCATAACGCGTAACTCCCACATCAAATACGGCAGCTCCTGGTTTGACCATATCGCCCGTAAGCAAATGCGCCACACCCGCTGCCGCCACTACGATATCGGCTCGGCGCGTATGCGCAGCCAAATCTGTAGTACCAATATGGCAAGAATCGACGGTGGAATTAATATCTGCCCGCGTCAAGAAAAGTGAAAGTGGACGACCGGCTGTCTTCCCCTGCCCTATTACACAGACATCTGCGCCATCCCAATTCACTCCCCCGCGTTTACCTAACTCTACGATGCCCCGGGGAGTACAAGGAGCCGGAGAGCAGAGCGGCTGCGTAGTATTGAGCACTAAACGACCCAAGTTAATTGGATGTAATCCATCTGCGTCTTTCTCCGGAGATATCCGCTCCAGCACCTGCTCCGTATCGATTCCAGCTGGTAATGGCAGCTGCACAATAAATCCAGTGCAGACCGGAGAAGCATTAAAAGAATCTACCGCGGAGAGCACATCTTCAGTACAGGCATTTTCTGGCAATTCGATGCGCATAGATTTAATTCCCACTTCTGCGCAGTCGCGATGCTTTCCTGCCACGTAAATACGCGATCCCGGATCTTCACCTACGATAATGGTGCCTAAACCCGGAAAAATTCCTTCTGCGTGTAAATCTTTTATCCGCTGCTGCAGCTCTGCCTTTATATCTGCCGCAACTTGGCGTCCATCTAGTCTTTGCGCCACCATATTATTTAGTTTGCTCCAAGCCCGGATAAAGAGGGAAATCCGCAGTCAGTTTAGCTACACGCGCCTGTAGTTGCTCCACATTGGCGTTCTTACCCTCGCGCAGCGTAAGAGCGATAATATCGGCCACTTCCCGGAATTCCTTTTCTCCAAAGCCGCGCGTGGCCAGAGCTGGAGTACCGATCCGCAATCCCGAAGTGACGGCCGGTGGGCGGGGATCGAAAGGTATCGAATTTCGATTTACAGTAATGCCCACTTCATGCAGCAGATCTTCCGCTTCTTGCCCGTTCATTGCGGAGTTGCGCAAATCAACTAACACTAAGTGCACATCTGTACCGCCCGAAAGTACCGAAACGCCTGCATCTGCCACATCTTTTTCCAGTAGACGCTCCGCGAGAATACGCGCGCCTTCCAGAGTGCGAAGCTGGCGATCCCGGAATTCCGCAGTCTGCGCAATTTTCAGCGCAATAGCTTTTGCGGCAATTACGTGCATAAGTGGCCCGCCTTGCTGCCCGGGGAATACGGCAGAATTGATTTTCTTCCCCAGCGGCTCCGCCGATTTAGCTAAAATCATTCCCGAACGCGGCCCGCCAATTGTCTTATGAATAGTAGTGCTCACTACATCGGCATAAGGAACCGGACTGGGATGGAGATCAGCTGCCACTAGCCCAGCAAAATGTGCCATATCTACCCACAAGTAGGCGCCCACTTCGTCAGCTATTTCACGGAAAGCAGCAAAATCAATATGCCGTGGATAGGCCGACCAGCCCGCAATAATTATCCGGGGGCGCACTTCTAAAGCCTTTTCCCGCACTGCGTCCATATGTATTAAATAATCTTGCTCATCCACTCCATAAGATGCACAGTTATAGGTGCGGCCCGAAAAATTAATTTTCATCCCATGCGTAAGGTGACCACCGTGGCTGAGTTCTAATCCCAGCACCGTATCACCCGGTTTAGCTAGAGCGTGATAAACCGCCGCATTGGCTTGCGCTCCCGAATGTGGCTGTACATTCGCAAATCCGGCATGAAATACTTTTTTTGCTCTTTCGATTGCCAAATTTTCGGCGACGTCTACAAATTCACAGCCGCCGTAATAACGCCGCCCCGGATACCCTTCCGCGTATTTATTGGTAAGCACTGATCCCTGCGCCTGCATAACTGCGCGGGGCACAAAATTTTCCGAAGCAATCATCTCCAGCGTATGGCGCTGCCGATCCAATTCATTATCCAGTACAGCAGCTATTTCCGGATCCAGCTCTGCTAAAGGAGCATTTAATAAATCTTCCACCATTATAAAATTTCCTCCTTTGCTGCCGGCCTATTACCCGGCGGCACTTCCACTTCCCCAGCATATATCACTGCAAGCGGCTCCTCATTTTCTGCCCACGATGTGGTTAAAGCAAAATATAAGTTTATCCTATTATGGCTAATTTCGATTTTTCCCCGCTTTCCTCTATGCTGGAAAAATGACTTCGGAAACGCTTATTTTCACTATGTATTCCCCCGACCAGCCCGGCATTGTCTACGCCGTAACCGGTTTACTGGCTTCGGTAGGCGGAAATATTTTAGAATCGCAGCAATATAACGACGCTGCTACAGATAGGTTTTTTATTCGCATTAAGGCAAATGTACCAGGTGGGCGCAGCACTATTGAGGCGGCATTTGCGCAGTTAGCAGCTAATTTTCAAATGACTTTCACCATTTCCGAAGCTCCTCGCCCCACCCGCACTCTTATTATGGCTTCTAAAGAGGCTCACTGCCTTTCTGATTTACTCACTAAACAACATGACGGGCGGCTCCCCATTGAAATTGCCGGCGTGGTAAGTAACCATGAAATTCTCCGCCCCCTAGCTGATTTCTATAAAGCAGATTATTTTCATATTCCCATTACCAAGGAGACGAAAGCAGCTGCGGAAGAAAAATTACTCGAAATTATCGAGGAAAGAAAAGTGGAACTGGTGGTGCTCGCGCGCTATATGCAGATTATTTCTCCAGAACTCTGCGAGAAACTGGCGGGGAGCATCATAAATATTCATCACTCTTTCCTGCCCTCTTTTAAGGGCGCCCGCCCCTATGCGCAAGCCCATGCCCGCGGGGTAAAACTTATCGGCGCTACTGCTCACTACGTGACCTCTGATTTAGACGAAGGCCCTATTATTGAGCAAGACGTAGTACGCGTATATCACGACGATACTCCAGCTGATTTAGCAATAAAAGGCGCAGAAGTAGAGCGGCAAGTACTTTCGCGCGCGGTACGCTGGCATGCAGAGCATCGCATACTTCTCAACGGCACTCGTACAGTTATTTTTAATTAGATTCTTAAATAGCTGATTTAGACTGCACGATACTAAAACTGTGCTCTGCGCTGTTTATCTAGATAGCACGCTTCTAATCCAAACCGCGCAAGCCCGCCCACCGGGAAAGTTCTTTCCTATTGGAGAGTTGTAGTTTCCGCAGCACCGCCGATACGTGACTCTCAACTGTTTTTATAGATATAAAAAGCTCCGCCGCAGTTTCTTTATAGGTATAGCCGCGCGCAATAAGCCGCATCACTTCCTGCTCTCGTGCCGAAAGTTTATCTAGTTCTTCATCGTAGGTCGCCACTTCAGCGCGTCCGCCTCCAAAAGCATCTAAAACAAATCCAGCTAATCGCGGAGAAAAAGCAGCGTCGCCCCCTACTACCAGCTCCAGCGCAGCAGTCAGCTCTTTACCGTTTATTGACTTAGTGACGTAACCGCGCGCGCCTGCTCTCACTACTGCCACTACGTCGTCCGCCGCATCCGATACCGAGAGTGCGAGAAATTTAGGAGGAGATGCCAGCTGATGCTGAATTTTCTTTATTACTTCGACTCCGCCTCCGCCGTTTCCACCCGGCAGATGCACATCTAGTAACACGACGTCGCACGGAACAGCAGAAATTACTTCTACGGCTTCTTCTACTGAGCCAGCTTCTCCTACCACTTGGAAATCTGGGCGCTGCTGAGTAATCTGCAGCACAATGCCTTCCCGCACTAAATCATGGTCGTCTACACAAATAATTTTCATTAAATGTCTCTTTTCCGCTTCCAGAATTCCGATAGTTATTCGCGCAGAAAATTATTCTGCTTTTGCCTGCTCATCAGCAATCGGTGCAGATTTTTCTTCCGCCGGCGTATCTAAGTTTTGTTTTCCTTGCCGATAACCAATATAGACCTCGGTGCCCCCACTCGGTAAAGGAGAACGTACCAGGGCTTCTCCCCCGATTCGCTGCATTCTTCCGATAAGAGAATCGCGAATTCCGGCTCGATCATTGGGAATATTAGAAGGGTCAAAGCCTGGGCCCCGATCGCGCACCCAAATTTGGCAATTTTTCTCTCCGAACTCTGCATAAACGGATATCGGCATATTGCCACCATATTTGCAGGCATTAGTAATTGCTTCGCGCGCGGCCGCCAAAGCCGTTTGAATGGCAGAAGTGGGCACTATATCGCCGCTAATTACTGTTTCTACTTCCGCCCCATACTGCCGCTCTAGATTTTGGGAAATCTTTTGCAGCTCGGTGGCAGCAGAAGTATCGCTGTCTTTTCTATCGGCATATAGATAACTGCGTAATTCTTGCTCTTGCGTACGTGCTAAGCGGCGCACTGCCTCTGCATCATCAGCTCGCGCCCGGAGCAAAGCCAGAGTCTGTAATACGGAATCATGCAAATGCGCAGCTATATCAGCCCTGGCATCGGCACGACTTTTTTCTACTGCTGCTTGGCGTAAATTGCGCTCCATGCGTATTCCTACGGGATAAAGCACCAATGCCAATACCACTACTACGGCAATCCCAGATTCTAAACCTGCCAATACTGGAGATAACTCACTGCCGGCCGTAACCATTAGCACTCCCCCAATAGCCGCAACGGCTGATCCACCGGCCGCAAATAATATATCTCTTCTACTGGCCGCACTGGGAAGCGTCCAAGCTATTCCCGCTCCCGTCACTATAAGTAAAACAGGAAGCGTGATTCGGCGCGGATATGCCCCCGAGGCCACAAAAGAAATACTTAAAATTACTGCTGCCAACAGCAATAAAATAGCTACATAAATTTTTTGCTCGCTGGCCTTAGTATTCTCCTGTAAAGGAGGAATTAACCGCCGGCGCTGGAGCGGAATTTCCTCATTTTTCGCGATATGCGGAAGAGTAAAAATAAAGAAAATATAGAGAAATGGCGTAATCAGAGTAAAAGAAAAAATTAAAAAGCAAAAGCGCCACCACTTTACCGAACCGCCCAGATGTACGGCTAGACCTCGGCAAACTCCAGCAATCATATAGGGATGCCGCCGCGCCAATACGGGGCGGTCTTTTGCCCACGCAGCTCGTAAATCTGTATATTCTTCTTGCGGTAAAGAACTCATATTTTGATATTCTCATCTTTTTCTAGCTACGAGAAATCTTTTCCAGATAAATCAGGGTTTTTCTCCATAAATCAGGGGAAATTCGGGGTGTTTCAGGGTAGATAGCACTTCTGTATCCATTAAGAATAAGAAATATGAAAACATTTTTTGCAACTATGCGGACTTATCCTTATCGCCGCACAAACGATAAGATGCTCGGCGGGCTCTGCGCTGGATTGGCACATCGCTGGGGTTTAGCCCCCACCCTCGTACGCCTCCTGGCGCTATTACTACTCCCCGTCGGTTTAATTTCACTTTTCTTATACGGAGTATTTTGGTTAATTATTCCCGAGTACCGAAGTGAAAAAATTATTTTAGAAGATGCACTCAGTGGGCGGCCAACTCCGAGTCTCGCTATTGCAGTAATTTTTATCATCCTCGGGTTTTTTTCCACCAGCTATGTATTTCGCGCGATTTTAGGAATAAGTCAGATTCTCTTAGCGCCGCTCGCCGTTATTTGCTTAATAGCTTTTGCTTTTATAACTATTCTGGCGTGGTGGCGGGCACGTAAACATCCCGAATTGCGTCAAGATCAGAGCGCATATACGCACCCTTCTCCAAACCCGGATCTGAATCTTGCAGTAAACCCAGATTTGCCTCCCATCCCAAACTCAGATGACGCAGATGCTCCCTTCCCCGAAGCTGGCAGTTTCCCCATTACCCCGCAAGTGTCCGCGCGCTATATTGCACTTACTGTGGTAGCAATATTCTTGACCTTTGCCGGGATTCTCCTCTTTTACTCTTCTACGCTCGGAGCTTGGCTCGCAGCTAGCGGCGGGGCACTCACCATATTGGGAATTTCCGTAGCTGTAGCTGGCATTCGCGGGAAACGCGCCACCTGGCTCACTTTTTTCACTTGGCTATCGCTTTTCGCTGTCCTGCCGGCTTTGACCTTTGCGGCTTGTATTCCTTCCCAATTTTTGACCGAAAAAAATACCCAGGTGTTTTACGCTTCCCCGATTACCGGAACTACGAAGAATGTGCAAGCACTTTTCCTGATTCCGCCCCAGCCCTTGAGCGGATTTCAGCCGGATAACACCTACCATTTCCAGGCAGCCATCGGGACGACTGAGATAAAAGTAAATGAAGACGTGCCCGTAATTTTACATATAAAGGGTGGAAAATACGGCACGCTGCAGGTTTATCATCTACGCAGTTGGAAAGTAGTGGAAAAAGGGCAGAGCACACTGCTTCCCGCTGCGGAGATAAATACTGCTCCCCCAGCTAGTGCTACTCCGCGTCGCCCTTATTTCACCGAAAATACCTTCAACATAGCTGATGAATACCCGATGGATATCGACCAATCCATACGCGCTGCATCTTATTACCGCTTATATGAAGACGAAGAAACTACTCTCTATTCACCTGCCGCACTGCAAGATAGCAGCCATGCCGCTCATGTGTATATGTATCTCAGTTTCGGGCAGGTGCAGGTGTATGGAGCACCTCCAGCTGGAGTAGACGAGAAAGTTTGGGTAGAGATGAAAGGATTAGAGAAATGAGAATATCTACCACGATTTTAGGTACTTTGACGATGATTATGGGGATTGCCGCCATTCTCTTTGGTACTGGTTGCACTATAGATCTACGAGTTCTACTTATCGTCACGCTGATAACACTCGCCGCCGTAATCCTGCTGGGAGTATTCTTACCGGCCAATAAAAACGCCACTACTTCTGTTGACTCTCCCAACCTGGAAGTAGAGAGCGAAAAGATAGGATAATAATAAAAATAAAAGCCGGAGTCGGGAAGTAATTTCCCGGCTCCGGCTTTTCGTCAATATCAGGTTACTTAATCAAACCTAATTTGCGTACGGTAGCGAGCTCTTCTTCTGCCGCATCCGCATTGTGTGCAATCTGCGCTTTCGTCACTTCGGAAAGCTCCAGGCCTTCCACTATCTCCCAGTCTCCACCGCGGGAAGTGACTGGCATACCGTAGATAAGACCTTCCGGAATTCCATAATGAGAACCATCCGACCAAACACCGGCAGTCACCCAATCGCCTTCTGGAGTGCCATTTACCCAGTTGTAGACGTGGTCAATTGCTGCTGTAGCCGCCGACGCAGCCGAGGAAGCACCCCGAGCTTCAATAATAGCGGCGCCGCGCTTAGCCACCGTCGGCACGAAGTAATCTTGCAACCAAGCTTCTTCTACCAAGTCCGTAGCAGCTTTTCCACCTACAGTGGCCCAAGAAATATCTGGATACTGATCGGCAGAGTGATTACCCCAGACCACCATCTTGGCAATATCGGATACCTTCGCTCCCGTCTTTTCGGCCAGCTGTGCGATTGCCCGATTATGATCGAGGCGCATCATGGCGGTAAAACGAGATTTCGGTACATCCGGAGCCGAATGAGCGGCAATCACCGCATTGG
>NZ_CAMXYE010000061.1 GCF_947253055.1 uncultured Arcanobacterium sp.
GTGAGAGGAATAGCGAGCACCAGTCCAATCGAAGCTACCAAGGTGCGTACTATTTCTTCTGATATCTCTCCTACTAATAAGAAATCGATAAACCCGCGGTCGATAAAAGATGCCGCCATTAGCAAGGGTAAAGCCGTGCCCACATAGGCAAAAGCGAGAGTATAGACCGTAGAGGCGATATGGTCCCGCCCCACCGTCATCCCTTGGCGTATTAAAGAAGCCCGCGTGGCATGCGGATTAGCCGCATGAAGCTCCCAGACCGTAGATACCTGCGTAATAGTAACGTCGTTTAATGCACCCAGACCAGCTAGAAGCATGCCAGCCAGTAGTATCTGCTGCATCGATATCCCGGGCACCATTCCCGATATGAGCAGAGACTCATGGCTAAAAGTGCCGGTAAGTTTAGCTTGCCCGATAGTTAGCCAAGCAGTAAATCCCGTAATAATTAAGCCAGCAAAGGTGCCGAGAATCGCCGTAGTAGTGCGAATAGAAACCCCGTGCGCCAAATATATAGAAGCAAACATCATGGCACCGGCACTGAGCACTACTACTAATACCGCATTCTCTCCGCTCAGCAGAGCGGGCATCATAAATAGAACTACTACCCCTAAAGATACGAAAAGCCCCAGCATAGCGGCCAAGCCTTTTCCGCGTGCCACTACCGCCACTACTAGAAGATAGAGCAATATTAAAAGCAGCATCGGCACGCCGCGCACAAAATCGGCAAATACATAGGAGCCAGCCGCGGAAGTATCGCCTGCTTCCTCTGGCGGCAAATCTGCCTTTGCTGCCTCCGATTGATTAGTAGAATTCAGAGGTAAATAATCCGCAGTATTAGGGGTATATATAGCTCGTACTTTGTCCCCTACAGCTAAATCGTTTTCCACTATTTCTAACGGCACGGAAAGAGCTACTTCTTTACCGGCAGTTCTCATTTCCACTGGTGTCTGCCCATATTTATCGGTAGCACCAATATGAGTAACTTCGCCAGTCACTAAAGTACTACCCTCTGCCACCAGCGGCTGCTGAATAATCTCCTGATTTGGCCAACAGTAAATTATTCCGATTAGAGTAAGCACGGCTAGTGGCACCACTAAAGCCGCCAATATGAGGCGCACGCGCCGCCGCGCCGAAGGCGGTAGCGAAAGCGCTCCTCCGCCGTGGGAATGACCAACAATAGGCGTGGAAGAAACAGAAACAGAGGTAGCCATAGGCTTAAGGCCTTAGCAGCCTAATAATTTTCCAGCTAAATAATCTTTAACTTCCGCTACCGGAATCCGAATTTGCTCCATCGTATCGCGATCACGAATAGTGACCGCGTTATCTTCTAAGGAATCGAAATCCACTGTGATACAGAAAGGAGTACCTATTTCATCCTGCCGGCGGTAGCGCCGCCCCACAGCTCCCGCGTCGTCGAATTCTACATTCCAGTACTTACGCAGTTCTGCAGCTATTTCGCGCGCCAAAGGAGAGAGTTTCTCAGAGCGGGAAAGCGGTAGTACCGCCGCTTTCACCGGCGCTAACCGCGGATCAAGGCGCAAGAAAATACGCGTATCTACTCCCCCTTTAGTATTGGGAGCTTCATCCTCGGTATAAGCTTCTACGAGGAAAGCCATCATCGAACGGGTGAGCCCCGCGGAGGGTTCTACCACGTAGGGCACGTAGCGGGTGCCGGTAGCTTGGTCGAAGTAATCCAAACGCTTACCCGAAGCAGTGGCATGGGCAGAAAGATCGTAATCCGTACGATTGGCAATTCCCTCTAGCTCGCCAAAATCACTGTTCGGGAAGCCAAAGCGATATTCAATATCCACTGTGCGCTTAGAATAATGCGATAGCTTTTCTTTTGGATGCTCATATAGGCGCAAATTTTCTTTTGCGATTCCTAAATCCATATACCAAGCGAGGCGGTCATCGATCCATTTTTGATGCCAAACCTCATCTTCTCCCGGAGCTACGAAATATTCGATTTCCATTTGCTCAAATTCGCGCGTACGGAAAATAAAATTCCCGGGCGTAATCTCATTGCGGAAAGATTTTCCTACCTGCGCAATTCCAAAGGGCGGTTTTAAGCGAGAAGTGGTGAGCACATTCGCAAAATTCACAAAGATACCCTGCGCAGTTTCCGGGCGCAAATAATGCAAACCGGATTCATCATCTACGGCTCCTAAATAAGTCTTCAACAAACCGGAGAACGGCTTCGATTCCGTCCACTGCCCGCGCGTACCACAATTCGGGCACGGCACATCCGCTAGCTCTACTTCCGATTCAGCTTTCTGCTTCCGCGCCGCATAATCTTCTATTAATTCATCTGCCCGCAGGCGCTTATGGCAGGAAGTACATTCAGTGAGCGGATCGGAAAAAGTAGCCACGTGACCGGAAGCTACCCAGATTTCCCGCGGAAGAATAATAGAAGAATCCAGACCTACTACATCCGGGCGCGAAGTGACGTTAGTGCGCCACCACTGCCGCTTGATGTTTTCTTTAAGCTCTCCCCCGAGCGGGCCGTAATCCCAGGCCGAGCGGGTGCCGCCGTAAATCTCACCAGCGGGAAATACGAATCCGCGTCTTTTGGCGAGGGAAATTACTTTATCTAATTTGGATGGGCCTGGTTTTGCCATTATTACTAACTCCTTATAAATTTTCGCATCTGGCTGATGCAAAAAATCTTTTTGGCTTTCTACCAGAGAGCACTACTTATGAAATTACCTCTCTGCCTAAGTATTCTACGCAAAATACCGCAGTTTCGCCTTCTCTGACCGGCGCGAAGAAGTGAACTCTATCAATTTTTCTATCTTTCCCTGGGCGCTGCGCCTTTCCGGAAGCACTCTGCCACTTTTCTGCTATTTACGGTAAAATAGTGGGAAAATCAATAAGCGCTATTATTTCTGGATGGGCACTATGCAACGAATGACGAAACAACGCAGTGCTATTTTCGATTTGCTGCATAACGAAGCAGGGTTTCTTTCTGCACAAGAAGTATATGAAAAATTGCGCGCACAGGGTAGCGACGTCGGGCTAGCTACCGTATATCGAAATTTACAGACTCTGGCTGATAATAAGCAGGTCGACGTACTGCGAGCCGAAGATTCCGATATTCAGCTTTTTCGCTATTGCCACGAAGATACCCACCATCATCACCTAGTATGCCGTGCTTGCGGGAAGACGGTAGATATATCTTGGAAAGATTTTGAATCTTGGGCGCGGCAAATTGCCCAGGAAAATAATTTTTCCTCGGTGTCCCATTCTTTAGAGCTCTACGGCATCTGTGCAGATTGCACGCCCGTAAGTGACGCTGAATAAATCTAATTTCCGTATCGCCCTTTTACATATGTATACTTAGCTGCTCTACAAGGCAGCCACCGGAGAAATTTTGGAGATTTTGGAGGAAAAATCCATGGAAGAATGCACGCTACGCCTACCCGTAAAATTAGGGCAGTTTCTAAAAATAGTGAATTGGGCCGAAAGCGGCGGAGAAGCGCGCGCTCTTATTCAATCTGGAGCTGTGGAGGTAAACGGAGTGCCCGAAATACGCCACTCGCACCGGCTGCAGGCGGGAGATGTAGTGACGTTAAAAGTAGAAAATGGCATGCCAACTACAGTGACCGCTAGTTATCGGCTGGTGGCACAATAAAATCGGCAATGCGAGCTATAAACCCGTATTGACTATAAACCGTATTGACTATAAACCCCTTATTGGAGACAATCCCGGCCGAGCAGCACTTTTAGATCACTAAATAAACTCTGGCAATTGCGCACTTGAAAACGTTCCCCTAGTTCTACCAGCGTGGTAGCGTCTCTTCCTTGCACATGCAGCCGTACGGGCGCTTCTCCTGGATACTGCTGTAGTAAATCCACGAGTCGATTCATCAACGGCTCGGTACATATACGCTCCGCAAGGCGTAAATCGACCGGCGTATTATCATTTAATTCTGCGGGCGGGAGAGAAATATTGCGGGCATTTAGTTGTAAACCGCCGTCTCGAATAGAAAGACGTGCTTGTACGACTACTACCGAATCCGGCATAAGCAGTGGCGCCACTTTTTGGTAGGTAGCTGGGAAACAATTCACTTCTATCGATCCAGTGAGGTCTTCGAGCATTATTGTGGCCCAAACTCGCCCATTTTTCTTAGAAGCTTTTGTATCTATGGAAGTAATAATTCCTGCTACTACTACCTCTACTCCGTCTGCCAAAGTGTCATCTTCCAACAAACGCACCACATTAGTATCAGATACGCGCGCCAGCAAATCTTCCATTCCGGAAAGCGGATGATCTGATACGTATAGCCCCAGCATTTCCTTTTCCAAATCCAGTTTTTGCTTTTTCTCCCATTCTGGTAAATCGGGGATTTCCACATCGAAGCTGGTCTCCAACTGAGTTTCTCCCCCTCCAAAGAGATCGAATTGCCCGACTGCTTCATTCTTTTTCACATCGGAAATCGCCCCGACAGCTTGTTCCGCAATACTGAGCAAAGCGCGGCGCGTATGCCCGAGCGAATCGAAAGCTCCAGCTTTAATTAGCGATTCCAGTGAGCGTTTATTACAGACAGCTAAGGGTACTTTGTCGAGGAAATCTAGGAAAGAAGTAAAAGCGCCTTTTTCTTCCCGCGCCCGAATTATCCCCTCGACTACATTTGCTCCCACATTGCGCACTGCCCCGAGCCCGACGCGAATTTCTTCACCGACCGCCCAATAGGTAGCCCGTGATTCATTTACATCCGGTATCAATACCGGAATTTGCATCCGGCGGCATTCCGCAAGATAGGAAGCTATTTTATCGGTCTTCCCCGTATTGGAAGTGAGAAGAGCTGCCATGAATTCTGCCGGGAAATGAGCTTTCAGATAGGCAGTTTGATAAGAAACCAGAGCGTAGGCTTCCGAATGGGACTTATTGAATGCGTAGGAAGAAAAAGGCACCAAAATTTCCCAAAGCGTATGGATAGAATCCTGCGAATACCCATTTTTCTCCATGCCAGCTGCGAAACTAGAGAACTGCTTTTGCAGCACATCTGCTTTTTTCTTCCCCATCGCTTTTCGAAGAATATCTGCTTGCCCGAGCGAAAAACCGGCAAGTTTTTGCGCAATCCGCATCACTTGCTCTTGATAAACTATCAAGCCGTGCGTCTGGCCGAGAATACTCTCTAAATCAGTAGCTAACTCCGGATGAATAGGAGTTTTTTCCTGCAGTCCGTTTTTCCGCAGTGCATAGTTAATATGTGATTTTGCCCCCATCGGCCCCGGGCGATAAAGAGCAGAAACTGCAGATATATCGGCAAATCTATCCACCTGCATCTGCTTGAGCAAAGCGCGCATTCCGCTACTATCCAGCTGAAATATTCCCAAAGTATCAGCGCGGCGCACCAACTCATAGGTTTTTGCATCATCTAATTCGATATTATCTATATCAGGTACTTCTTTACCATTCTCGCTGATATTACGTAAAGCATCATTAATTACCGTCAAATTAGAAAGACCGAGAAAATCCATCTTTATAAGCCCGAGTTCTTCACATTCCGGGTACTCAAACTGGGTGAGAATCAGATTATCTTTCGCATTTTTCATCAACGGTATGACGTCCGTAAGTGGCTGCGAAGACATAATTACTGCACAGGCGTGCACACCGGTCTGGCGAGTAAGCCCTTCCAGACGCAGCGCTAAATCATAGACATTTTTCGCATCCGCATCACTGTCGATAACTTCCCGAAACTCTACTCCTTCGGCATAACGCTCGTGGTCTTGATTGTGAATATCTTTTACCGGCACCGTCTTACCCATCACATCCGGCGGAAGTGCCTTTGTGAGGCGATTTCCCATTTCATAGGGATATCCGAGGACGCGCGCTGCATCTTTCAAAGCTTGCTTCGTCTTAATCGTGCCGAAAGTGACCACCTGGGAAACATTATTTTTTCCGTACTTATTCTCCACATAGGCAATCACTTCATCACGCCGGCGATCATCGAAATCGATATCTAAATCCGGCATAGAAATACGCTCTGGATTGAGGAATCTTTCGAAAAGTAAATCGTGTTTAATAGGGTCAAGTTGCGTAATACCGAGTGCATAAGCCACCATGGAGCCAGCACCGCTGCCACGCCCGGGCCCGACCCGGATATCTTGTGCGCGTGCCCACCGAATATAATCTGAAACCACTAAGAAATATCCGGGGAAGCCCATCTTTACGATTACTTCTACTTCATAATCGGCTCTTTCCCGTACATGAGCCGGAATCTGCTCCCCGAAACGCTCATGCAGCCCTTTTTCTACTTCCTGAATAAACCAGCTAGTTTCGCTTTCTCCTTCCGGGGTAGGAAAAGTAGGCATATAGTTTGCCCCCTCTGCCACGGTCTGAAAAGAGATATCACATCTTTCTGCTATGAGGAGTGTATTGCGGCAGGCTTGCGGATGATCACGAAATAAATCGTACATTTCCGCTGCCGAGCGAATATAGTACCCCGTGCCGTCAAATTTGAAACGATTTGGGTCAGAGAGAATTTTTCCCGAATTTACGCACAATAACGCATCTTGCACCGGCGCATCTTCTTTGCGCACGTAATGTGAATCATTAGAAGCCAATAACGGAGCATCTATTTTCTTTGCCAGTTCCAGCAAATCTGTAATTACTCGGCGTTCAATATCGATACCGTGATCCATTATTTCTACGAAAAAATTATTCTTCCCAAAAATATCTTGGAGCTCTCCGGCCGTGCGCAAAGCTTCATCCATCTGCCCCAGACGAATCCGAGTCTGCACTGCCCCAGAAGGGCAACCCGTAGTTCCAATTAGACCGGAGTGGTAGCGCTGCAGTAAATCTAGATCCATCCGCGGCCATTTACCGAATTGCCCTTCGATAGAAGCCTGCGAGCTCATCCGAAATAGATTGTGCATGCCCGTATTGTTTTCGCTTAGTAGCGTCATATGCGTATATATACCGCCCGCCGATACGTCATCATTTTTCTGTTCCTGCTGCCCCCACTGCACCCGCGTCCGATCAAAACGGGAAGTACCCGGAGTCATATAGGCTTCAATGCCAATGATTGGCTTTACTCCCGCTTTTTGTGCCGCTTTCCAGAATTCAAAAGCTCCATGCATATTACCGTGATCAGTGATTGCCACTGCCGGCTGGCCTTGGTTTGCCACCTCTTGCACTAAATTATTTATTCGCGAAGCGCCATCGAGCAAGGAATAATCAGTGTGATTGTGCAGGTGTACGAAATTTTCTGATGAAGCCATATTTCCAGTTTAGGGGGTAGAAAATAAAAAACGAAGTTAAAGCGCGCCCGCGCGCATCTGCTCTAGGACTGTCTGCAGTTCGGGGGCGTAGGCAGATTGAAAACTCACATATTTACCGCTTACGGGATGTAAAAAACCCAACTTTACGGCGTGTAGCCATTGCCGATCTAAATTTAATTTTTCTGCCAGCACCGGATCTGCTCCGTAAGTAGTATCCCCTACACAAGGGTGATTGAGCGCCGCCATATGTACCCGTATTTGGTGGGTGCGCCCCGTTTCTAAATTTATAGAGAGTAGAGTGGCACCGGCCATTGCTTCGAGAGTGTCGTAGTGCGTA
This sequence comes from uncultured Arcanobacterium sp., assembly GCF_947253055.1. Lineage (GTDB taxonomy): Bacteria > Actinomycetota > Actinomycetes > Actinomycetales > Actinomycetaceae > Arcanobacterium_A. The sequence continues at coordinate 7,565 of NZ_CAMXYE010000061.1, forward strand.
ATGGCATGCTTTCCTCCCTCTTGCACGCCCATCTTCCACTGCTGGCGGTAGTCACGCGCAATCGGCGCATCAATAGTGCCGAATAACGGATCAGGATGCCCCTGCACTAAGGCATGATAAGTCTTATCTACGGCTCGCTCTTTGAAAGCGCGTTTTAAATAGGAATAGGCTTTCTCCGATTTCGCCACCACCATGCAGCCACTCGTGCCCACATCGAGACGGTGCACTATTCCTTGCCGCTCCGGCGGGCCCGAAGTGGTGAGTTTAATTCCCATGGCAAGTAAAGCTCCCAATACGTCTGGGCCGGCAAAATTAAGAGAAGCGTGGGCAGCAACTCCCGCCGGTTTATCTACCACCACGATATCCGCATCTTGGTAGATGATTCCTAAATTAGGTACGGGAGTGGGCACCGGTTCAAAAACAGTGGGAGCCGGAATATCAGCTTCCAGTATCTGCTCACCACTAAAGCGAAAAGCCGATTTGGTGATTATTTTCCCATCGACGCGCGTATTTCCTTCCTCAATGAGGGTTGCGGCTTTGCTGCGGGAAATTCCGGCAAAGCGGGCAAGTACCGCATCTAAACGCTGTTGCGCGAAATCAGCTGGTACCGGATACACTTTTTTCACCAATTTACTGCCGCTCTCCTTTCGCTTTTAACACCGGGAAATTATGCCGCCGCCCTTTCCAAAGCTCCCAGAGTAAAAATAAAATTACTCCTAGCACGAGCACGATATCGGCTATATTGCCCACAAACCAACCGTTGTAATTAATAAAATCTACTACTTTTCCACTTCCGATCTGGCTACTGCGCGCTAGGCGATCTCCGAGATTTCCCGCTGCTCCAGCCCAGATAAAAGTAAGAGCTAATACTGGCAGCGCATGCTGATACTGCCTTATGAACAGGGGCATTGCTAGAACTACTAAAGTCGCTAAAATCGTGAATATCCACGGCTTATCCGCCCCGAAAGAAAAAGCCGCTCCGGCGTTGTGCGTTAGCTGCAAACCGAGGAAATCACCAAAAATTGGGAGCCGATCCTCGAAACTCAAATGAGTAAGAGCCCAAGCCTTAGCCAGCTGGTCAATTAAAATTAATACTCCCCACAGCAGCAAAATTACTATCCAGGCGGATTTACTTTTTCGCACGGCTATATTCTAGCAATGTAAAAGGGAGGGCGCGCTTTCGCACCCTCCCTTTTTAGAAAAAACTCGCCAACTAATTAAATATCAGAGCCTTGCGGATTCTGTGAATTTACATTGTTGAGCAAAGACTCCAGATAGCTCTTTAAGCGTGTGCGGTAATCCCGCTCAAAATCACGCAGCTCGGAAATCTTGTGCTCCATCACGGAACGCTCTTCTTCCAACTTAGCCACGGTGCGGCT
>NZ_CAMXYE010000062.1 GCF_947253055.1 uncultured Arcanobacterium sp.
GTGCTCTACCAACTGAGCTAAGAGTCCGTAATGAATCTTAATAAGAATCTACCTACTGGCGCAAACTACCAGTTAAAAAAGTGACGTGCAGCGCAGTATGCGCGCGCAACCATCCTGGTTTCACCTACGGAAATATTATTTGCCACGCACAAAGGCAGGGAAAACACTAAAATCCGTGCAATACTAGAATCCGCGCGCTGTAATATGGAATACCGTCCAGCCGCTGTGCAGACTAAAGGTGGTGGTAACCGACTGCCCGGCGAGTTTTGCCGCTTCGTCAATATCCGCAGCCGCCACCTGATAGGGACTTTCCCGGTCGGGGACCACTAAGAATATACTGCCACTGCCCGATTCAAGAGAAGCAGCGCCGTCCATTAAATAGTCTGCTAGGTCTTCTAGATCGCCGTCATCAGAGCGCCACCAAGCCAATACCACATCGGCTATTCCTCGATAATCTTCATCTTCCAAGTTTTCGCCCGTTATCTCCTGAATGGAATCGCGAAATTGGAAATCGATATCTTCGTCGTACCCAAATTCCTGGACTATATAGCCCTGCTTAAATTCTGCTTTTATACCGGTACTTTCGCCGGACACGGCAACCGCCTTTCGAGACGCTAGTTCTACTCCTCTAAGTTACCCCAGATTTAGCGCAAATGTCTTATATTGACGAAAACCACTTTTATTTTCTTTTCCACTACCGCTGCCTGCACCCACAGCGTTACCCTAAGCATAAAAACTAGGCCATTTGACCTATTTCAGGTAGATTAGTGCCGAGTGGTTTTTTCATAAATTTTTCCACAGATATTTTCCAAATAAGGAGCAGAAGTGAGCCAGATTCCTATTCGTCCCTTGATTAACGGATTGCTAAGCCAAATACCGGATGTAGACAAGGAAGAAACACAGGAATGGCTAGATTCTTTAACGGCCCTTATTGATAGTCAAGGAAATCCGCGCGCCCGCTATATTTTAATGGCTTTGGAGCGAAAGGCGCGGGAACGAGGTGTGCAGCTACCAGGGAATTTAGTCACTCCATATGTAAACACTATTTCCGTAGACGATGAGCCTTTCTATCCGGGAGACGAAAAATTAGAGCGAGAATACCGACGCTGGATTCGCTGGAATGCGGCAGTGCTGGTCACACGCGCACAACGGCCCGGAGTAGCCGTAGGAGGCCATATTTCTTCTTTTGCTTCCCAAGCCACTCTCTACGAAGTGGGATATAACTGGTTTTTCCGCGGAAAAAATTCGCCGGGAGGTGGAGATCAGGTCTATTTCCAGGGTCATTCCTCCCCCGGTAACTACGCCCGCGCTTTCTTAGAAGATCGGCTCACGGTAGCCGATTTAGATTCTTTCCGTCAGCAGGCAGCTCCCCGGTCGGGCGGGCGCGGCTTGCCCTCCTATCCGCATCCGCGCCAACTTCCGGATTTTTGGGAGTTTCCTACCGTATCGCTGGGCCTTGGCCCCATTGGCGCTATTTATCAGGCGTGGTTTAACCGCTATTTACAAGAGCGGGGCATAAAAGATACCTCGCAACAGCACGTATGGGCTTTTATGGGCGACGGCGAAATGGACGAAGTGGAGGCGCGCGGTCTTTTACACTTAGCGGCGGCGCAGAATCTGGACAATCTCACCTTTGTGGTCAATTGCAATTTGCAACGGCTAGATGGGCCAGTGCGCGGAAATGGACAGATTATTCAAGAACTGGAAGCCTCTTTTAAAGGAGCAGGCTGGAATGTAATTAAAGTGATTTGGGGGCGGGAATGGGATGAATTACTGCATGCCGATAAAGATCGCGCCCTCGTAAATATTATGAATAATACGCTCGATGGCGATTATCAGACCTTTAAAGCTAATAACGGCGCTTATGTGCGCGAGCATTTCTTTGGCCGCGATCCCCGCACTAAAGCTATGGTGGCGGATTGGTCAGATGAAAAAATCTGGTCACTTAAGCGCGGCGGGCACGACTACCGCAAGGTTTATGCAGCTTATAAGGCAGCTACGGAGCATAAAGATCAGCCGACAGTGGTGCTGGCCCACACTATTAAGGGCTATGCTTTAGGCTCTAATTTCGCTGGGCGCAATGCCACCCACCAGATGAAGAAATTAAATTCGGAAGATTTGAAGTTACTGCGTGATACCTTACACCTAGATTTTTCTGACGAAGAACTGGCAGATCCATATAATGCGCCTTATTTCCGCCCCGATCCGGATTCACCGGCTTTGCAATATATGCTCGAACGCCGCCAAAAACTCGGCGGCTTCCTTCCGGAACGCCGAGTGCTGAGCAATGGTATAAAATTGCCGGAAGAAAAAGTATGGGATGTATTGAAATCTGGTTCCGGCAAACAAAAAATTGCCACCACCATGGCTTTTGTACGCCTTCTCAAAGATTTAATGCGCGATAAGGATTTCGGGCATCGAATTGTGCCGATTGTACCCGATGAGGCGCGTACCTTCGGTTTGGACGCTATCTTCCCGACGGCGAAGATTTTTAATGTGCACGGTCAGCACTATCATTCGGTAGATTCTGATTTATTGCTCTCCTATAAAGAATCTAGCCGCGGCCAGATTTTACATACGGGAATTAGCGAAGCTGGCTCCACTGCCGCTTTCACTGCTGCCGGTACTTCCTATGCTACGCATGCGGTACCGATGATTCCGGTATATATGTTCTATTCTATGTTTGGTTTCCAACGGACGGGAGATCAATTCTGGTTAGCAGCCGACCAGTTAGCACGCGGCTTCATTATTGGTGCTACGGCTGGGCGCACTACTCTCACCGGCGAGGGACTCCAACACTTAGACGGCCAATCGCAAGTATTGGCTTCCACTAATCCGGCAGTTGTGCAATATGATCCCGCCTATGCCTACGAAATTCGCCATATTATGCGCGATGGTATTGTGCGCATGTATGGAGATGGCAGTGACGGGCGCGATCAAGACGTCATGTACTATCTGACACTCTATAATGAGCCACTTTCCCAGCCGGCAGAGCCAGAGAATGTGGACAAAGAGGGGATATTGCGCGGAATCCATCAAATTGCGGCACCTGCCAATAATGGAATGCCGCAAGTCCAGTTGCTCGCTTCCGGAGTGGGAGTACCTTGGGCTCTCGAAGCCAAAGATATGCTGGCACAAGATTGGGGGGTGGACGCCGGAGTTTGGTCAGTCACCTCTTGGTATGAATTGCGCCGCGATGGCTTAACCACCGATGATTACAATTTATTGCATCCACAGGAAACCCCGCGTTCTGCTTATTTAACTACAAAATTGGCTGCTGCACAGGGGCCATTTATTGCTTCCTCGGATTGGGAGAAGCAGGTACCAGATGCGATTCGCCCGTGGGTACCTGGCGATTACTATGTACTGGGCGCCAATGGCTTTGGCCTTTCGGATACGCGCGCCGCCACTCGGCACCATTTCCGGATCGACGCTCCCTCCATGGTGCTGCGCAGCTTGCAGGCATTAGCAGATAAAGGAATTATCGAACGCGTAAAAGTGGCAGAAGCACTCGAGAAATATCAGATTTCTTAAGCACTGCTTTTGCTGCTTTGCCGATTTGCCGCTTTTCTAATTTTGCTGCTTTCGCAATTTCCGGCCAAAATAAGAGAGTGACTCTTATTGACTTAGCAAAAAATTTTCTGCGTGCCCATAAATGGCAGGTGGTAGCACTCTTCCTCTGCCAAATTGGGCAAGTATTGCTGAGTCTATGGATGCCAGCTATCAATGCTCGCATTATTGACGAAGGAATTATTCCGCAAAATACCCCACTTATTTGGCAACAGGGAATCGTCATGCTGATAATCTCCCTCCTCCAAATTTCTCTCCTAACTGCTGCAGCCTATTTAGCTTCACGAATTGCCATGAGTTTTGGAAAAGACTTGCGCAGCCAGATATTTCGCAAAGTGCAAAATTTTTCCGAAATCGAGCGGCAAGAATTTGGCGCTCCTACCTTAATTACGCGCGCTACTAATGATGTGGTGCAAATACAGATGGTACTTTTACTCAGCTTCGTCATTATGATAATTGCGCCCATTATGGGAATAGGTGGAATAATAATGACGCTGGCGCAAGATAGATATCTCTCCATCCTCTTGGTGATTATGGTGCCACTTTTAGCCCTAATAATTGGGGTAGTGATGGCAATGCTCATACCGCGCTACCAGATACAGCAAAAAAGAATTGACCGTATCAATACTTTATTGCGGGAACAATTAAGTGGAGTGCGTGTGATTCGCGCCTTCGGGCGAGAAAGCTATCTACAAGAAAAATTCGCCACGGCAAGTGGAAAATTACGCCAAGTTGGCCTGCAAATTGGCTGGCTCTGGGCTTTCCTTATTCCAAGTACTTCGCTAATAGTCGGCTGGAGCAGCGCCGGGGTGTTGTGGCTAGGGGCATCGCGTATCGCTGCTGGAAAAATGCAGATAGGAGCGCTTACTGCGTATATTACCTACTTACTTCTCATATTCTTTTCCGTAATGGCTGCGGGAATGATGGCAATGGTGCTACCGCGCGGAGAGGTATCGGCTCGCCGGATAAAAGAGATACTGGAAATTCAGCCGGCTATTGCCTCCCCACTTCATCCGCAGCCGCTGCCAGCGCAGCCACATTCACTGCAGTTGCGCCAAGTATCTCTACAGTATCCGCAGGCAGAAGCAGCTGTATTGCAAAATATAGATTTTACAGTGCAACCGGGGAAGATTTACGGAATTATCGGTTCTACTGGAGCTGGTAAATCTTCTTTACTGCGGCTTCTCCCCCGCCTAATTGATCCCAGTGCCGGCGAGGTCTATCTGGGGAATATTCCGCTCACGAAATTTGCTTTGCCAGAGTTGCGGCAAAAAATAGCTTATGTGCCCCAGAAATCATTTCTTTTTTCGGGTTCGATTGCCAGCAATATAGCTGGATCACTACCCGGCAGCTCTGCAGCGGCACACCAATATGCAGTATCTATTCCACGCATTAAAAAAGCGCTACATATAGCGGGGGCAGATTTCGTAGAAAAACTGCCCGCCGGAATAGAGAGCAAAGTAGAAAGCGGCGGCAGTAATTTTTCTGGCGGGCAGCGCCAACGCCTGAGTATTGCTCGCGCCGTCTATCGCTGCCTGCCTGATACAAATGGAGAAAGCGCAGCCGATTTTCTGCTTTTAGATGATTCTTTTTCGGCTCTCGACTACGCCACAGAGGCAGCAATACGCAGAAATTTGCGCCAAGAGTTGAGTGATATCGCCATAGTGATTGTGGCGCAGCGCGTAGCGTCTATACAAGCAGCCGACGAAATTATCGTCTTAGAATCAGGCAAAATTGCTGGGCGCGGAACTCATGCAGAGTTACTATCTACCTGTCGTATTTATCAAGAAATTGTAGATTCTCAAGGCACCGTAGTGGAGGAAGAAAATGAGTAAAGCTACATCCGCTAATCCCGCTGCCAGAGCAAAAAATAGCCGCTATGCGCTGCGCCGTATTCTGCATTTAGTTTTTTCGGAGCGCCGGCGCCTATTTGCCATCCTCTTCTTATTGCTTCTCGCTACGAGTGCCAATGTGATAGCTCCAAAGTTACTCGGAGATGGCACCAATATAATAGTGGCTGGCATCCAGAGCCCAAACGGAATAGATTTTTCAGCACTTTCCCGTATCTTAATTACCGTATTGATTTGTTATAGCGTCTTCGCACTTATGAACTTTTTAGGCGGAGTCCTAATCCGAATTTTGGTGCAAAATATCGCCTATCGGCTGCGGGAAAAAGCGCAAGCAAAAATTGCCCGCCTCTCGCTTTCGGTGCTCGATAACCAAAAGAAAGGCGATCTACTTTCGCGCGTAACTAACGATATAGATAACCTGAATCAAAGTCTGATGCAGACTCTCAACAGTATTATTAGCGCTTTCTACACCATATTGGGAATTACCTCCCTCATGTGCTGGATTTCTTGGCGACTCACCCTAATCTCCCTGCTGCTTTTCCCTATCGGAATTTTTTTGATCGGGAAAGTTTTAGGCCGTTCGCGCCCCCAGTTTCATCGACAATGGGAATTAACGGGCAAAGTTTCCAGCATCATTGAAGAATCTTTTACCGGGCAAGAAATAATAAGCGCTTTTAGTATGGAAGATGAGTGTGACGAGATCTTTACCCAAGCGAATGAAGAGCTCTTTCAAGCAAGTTTTCGCGGGCAATTTCTCTCGCAACTTCCCTATCCCATAATGAGTTTTATTTCTAATTTAAGCTTCGTAGTAGTGGCCATTTACGGCGGTTTACAAGTAATTTCCGGTGCACTCACTATTGGTGGAATGCAGGCTTTTATGCAATACTCCCGCCAACTCAATCATCCGATTTCTTCAATCGCACAGGTGGCAAATTTACTGCAATCAGGAGCTGCTTCCGGAGAAAGAATATTCGATTTTCTCGATCTCCCCGAAATGCCGGCCGCAAAGCTTCCGCGCTACCAGGATCTACTTCCACGTGCGGAGCAAAAAGGCCGCGTAGAATTTTCTCATCTCTGTTTTGGATATCACCCCGACACTCCCATAATTAAAAATTTCCATCTCCAAGTACCACCCGGGCAGCAAATCGCTATTGTGGGGCCGACGGGTGCTGGAAAAACCACTCTCGTCAATCTATTGATGCGTTTTTACGAAAGCACCAGCGGCACTATCACAATCGACGGCATACCGATCGAAAAAATCTCTCCCGCATCTCTGCGCGCCCAGATTGGAATGGTGCTGCAAGATACCTGGCTTTTCTCCGGAAGTATTAGCGATAATATCGGCTTTGGAAATCCAAATGCCGATATATATCAAGTCCAAAAAACCGCAACCGAGCTCGGAATTGATCAACTTATTCGGCGTTTCCCACACGGCTATTCCACTCTTATCGACGCCGAAGGAAGCGGAATTTCTGCCGGCGAAAAGCAACTTTTGACGATTGCACGAGCTTATATAGCTGATCCAGCAATTCTAATTCTCGACGAAGCAACTTCCTCTGTGGATACCCGCACCGAGATGCTGATTCAACAGGCAATGAAAAGGCTACGTAAAGGCCGCACATCTTTTGTAATTGCCCATCGCCTCTCTACAATTCGGGAGGCAGATCAAATAGTGGTGATGGAAGACGGAGAAATAGTAGAACAGGGCAAGCATGCCGAACTACTGGCCACCCACGGTGCCTACTATCGCCTTTATCAGGCACAATTAGGCGAGCAATAGCTTTTCTAGATCTGGTGCTGAATCGGCTAGCTGATAGGCTTGCTGATATTCCTCAGCCGGAGCTGCTCCCCAAGTAAGAAGAATAGTAGCTATATTATAAGTTTTTGCTCCGACGATATCGTAGATTCTATCTCCTACCATCACCACATCGGAACGAAAATTTTCCACAGCGCTAGGCTTATCTAGCTGCCCAGCTTCATAAAATCCTTGTAAAGCTCTTCCAATAATTGTGGCTTTATCCGCTTTTTTATCTGCCAAATCTGCACCATAAATTTTTGTAAAGAAATGCGCAATATCTAATTCGGCGCAGATTTGCTGCGCTAAATCTTCTCGCTTCGAAGTGGCTATCGCCATGAAAATTCCTTTAGTTTGCAGCTTTTTTAGCAGCTCCCGCACTCCCGGAAAGAGTGGCGTCTGTTTGATAGTTGGTGAATAAAGACGCCGATATTCTTCTACATATGCGCTAGTTTCTGCCCCGGCCCCTAAATTCCGAAAAGTGGTAGAAAGCGGCGGACCTACGAATTGTTGCAAATCAGCAAGCGGAATATGCTTACCCGTCTTATTTATCATCGTCTGCTGAATTGCCTGCGTCACCAAAGGAGCTGAATCTATAAGGGTGCCATCTAGATCAAAAATAACTGCGCGTAGCTTCGTCATACGCTAATACTCTCTTCCGTAAATTACACTATTTTCATTATCAGTATATCTTGCGGAGAAGATTAATAAATTTCGGCACTAAGCTGGCAAAAAAGTGAAATTTTACGCACTCCTACCCGAAAATTTTCCCTACCTTCTCTAGAGCCCACCTTCTCTAAAGAAAAGATGCCGTATCTCCCGCACCTTGCCGCACTAGCTCAATTGCACCGGTAGAAAGATCGAGCACCGTCGTTGCGCCTTTTTCACCCACTGGGCCTTCCACCACTAAATCAAGCGCATTTCCCAGCTGCTCATTTATTATCCACCCTTCCGTAAGTGGTTCAGTGCTACCAGGAACTATAAGTGATGATGAATTTAAAGGCTCTCCCATTTCCGCCAAAATAGCTTGCACAATTTTATGCTGCGGAATCCGCACTCCTACTGTGGATTTCCGCGGATTTAAGCTCATACGCGGCACTGCTTTCGTGCCTTTGAGAATAAATGTATACGGCCCCGGCGTGAGCGATTTAATGAGGCGGAACGAGGCATTGTCGATTATTACTAGCTGCCCGAGTTGCGCAAAATCGTGACAGAGCAAAGTAAAATCGTGCTTCTCTCCCACTTGCCGAATCGTGCGTATTCTTTCTAAGCCAGCTTTATTTCCCAAGGCGCACACTATTGCATAACCAGAATCGGTAGGAAGAGCAGCCACTTCTCCGCGGCGCAACCGATCTACCACTTTTTTCACTAGCCGCTGTTGTGGATTATCGGGATGAATTTCTATATAGCCTGCCATAGTAATCTCCTTCCCCGCAGTGCCAACTACTTTTTTATACCTTATATTCTAGCTATATACTGGCAATACAATAAGAAGCATTGGGAAAGGAAATTGATGCCTAGCATTTCATCTCTCCAACCGGCTCAGCAGTTGGCTTTAGCCCAAATTCGCGTAGAACTATCCCACATCGCTCCGGAAATTCCGGAAGCAGAAATTCTCCCCGATTCTGAGCTAGAAAAAAATCTCCGCCTCGATCTTCCTTCTCGCTGGGTACTAGCCACTGCCTTAGAGCGCCTCTGTAA
>NZ_CAMXYE010000063.1 GCF_947253055.1 uncultured Arcanobacterium sp.
ATGTGCGGGAAAAAATGGTGCAGTGGATTCAAGAAGAAGCTCCGCAAGCGATACCGCATATTCGCAAATGTGGGGGAAATGCCGCTGAGTTTCAAGCTGCGCAGGAGGAAACTCTCCGGAAGATGGCGGCGCGCTTAGATAAAGAAGAGCCGGTGCTCTATTTGCCGGCCGATCAGGGGCAGGTAGCGGAAATTTTGCAAAGTGATGAGGAACGTACCGTTACGCTCTCTTTAGCTGATATAGAAGATTTCTCTGAAAGTGTAGAAAATGGGGCACCTAGTGATAGCGGAATAGATAAGACGCAAGTTATGCCAAAAATAACAGCTGATTTGGCCGCGGAAGTGCCGGAAAAGAGCTCGAAAGCCAAGAAAGGTGCTGCTAAGGGTGCTGCTAAGGGTGCTACTAAGGGTGCTACTAAAGGTGCTGATAAAGATATTTCTAAGAGTGGCGGTAAGAGCACGAATGCTACTAAAGGTGCAGATTCAGATGGCTCGGCTATTACCGGGCAACAAGAAAAAATTTCTACTGCCGTGCGGGAGGGGCATGAGGCTTCCCTTTTCACTGGTTCGATAGCAGCAGAGGCCCGGCGCAAGAATTTTTCAGGGAAGCGCGAAGGAGAAGATGAAGACGAAGCTGAGGGAGTGGAAAGTGCTGCAGGAGGAAAAGCAACGGATATAGCTGATGTAGACGCTGCAGATGCCGCAGAAGTTTCTGATGTCCCAGAGAGTGCTCGTAGCGAAAAAGCTAGCGGCAAAACTGCCGAAAACTAGGATGGGCAAGGAGAGGAAAATCTTGGAATACCAGGTGGTGAAGAGCGCGGCGCAGTGGCGCAAAGAACTCGGCGCGGCGGCGTATCACGTCTTGCGGGAAGCCGGTACCGAGCCACCCGGCAGCGGAGAACTTCTCGATGAAGACCGTCCCGGGATTTATTACTGCGGAGCATGCCGAGCGCCACTATTTAGAGCAAATGAGAAATTTACTTCTTACTGTGGCTGGCCTGCATTTTTTGCACCGCTGCGCCCGGCGGCGGTGCTTTATCGGGAAGATAATTCTTTAGCACAAGTGCGCACGGAAGTGCTCTGCAGTAGCTGTGGATCGCATTTAGGCCATGTATTTCCAGACGCTCCCCAAACTCCTACGGGGCTGCGCTACTGTATGAATTCGCTGGCCTTATATTTTGTGCCGGATACGGAGAGCATGCCGGATGTGGAGAGCATAGCGAATCCGGAGAATACGCCGAGTGCGGAGCCCGAGCAGTCAAAATAATTATTCTTTGAAATATGCCTTTAAACAGGTGCATAGTAATTCGATAGCTGGAAATCAGTTAAATAGGTGGGAGAAAGATGCAAAGAAAACTGCGTATCGGCACTTTTAATCTGCAGTGGGGATTTCCCAACGCATCGCAATTTTCTCTTTCGCCTAATGCGGCTGCCTTTTTAATTTCTCCGGCAGAACGGCGAGCTGCTTTTGCAGCTACTGCCCGAAAAATTGCGGAACTAAAACTAGATCTATTGGCGTTGCAAGAAGTCGATAATGGGCGTTTTCGCTCTGCGCGCCAGCAGCAGACTGCTTATTTAGCGAAAGAGCTGGGAATGCAGGGGTATTTTGTGCCGGTCGCACGCAGTTGGAAACCGGTATTTTCTACTTTGCAGCCTCTGGGAGCGGAAGCCTGTGGAACGTATGGAATAGCTTTATTATCTCGCTATCCAGTGCGACAGGTGTATTCACAACGTTTAGCAGAAAAATGGCAGTTTTGGCGCCGGCGCGAAAATGTGGATTCGCTCTGTAAGTACCGAGTGCATATTACGGAGCCGCGGCGTTGTGTCTATGCCGAGATAGCTGTGCCGGGATTTCCCCAGCCGCTGCTTTTTGCTTCTACCCATCTTTCTACGGAGCCAAGGGCTGGTATGGAGCAGTTAGCTGAAGCTGCCGCGGGTTTTGCTCAGCTAGAGAAAAAGTGTTTTGGATTTCGGAAGCTGGCGGAGGGGACGGAGTTACCTGCTATTCTTGCGGGTGATTTTAATATGCGCGCTGCTTCAGTGGAGAAAGTGCGAGCTAGCAGCCCATATATGCAGAGTTTTGTGCCGGAGTCCAGCTCTTTACCTACTTATCCAGTAGCTGCGCCGCGTTATCCCATCGACCATATTCTAGGGCGCGGGGTAAAAATTAGTTATCAAGCGGCATTGCCTTTTGATATTTCTGATCATTGTTTATTGCTAGCCGAAGCCAGCCTAAAGGATTCGCTATAAGTGCATGATAGCGAGGAATATCTCTTATAAGCAGGGAGCCTTTAGCTACTTTTCCGAGTACCCTCAGAGGTGTGGAAGATGTACTGCTGGGATTTTGGACGCTGCTAGCGCTACTCATTTCCGGCATACTTCTAGTTAAATTTCGGATAGTGCCGAAGAATTTTGACCAAGAAATTTCCCGCATCATCTTTATGCTCACGATGCCCGCTTTGGTCTTTTTGGCTATGTGTGAATCAGATATTGCGGTAGTCTTTTCTCTCACCGCGGCAGTGGGAATAATCAATGCCGTCATTCTCTTTTTCCTCTACTACTTGCTCGCAGTGAAGATATTTAAGCTACGCGCCGGAGAGCAGACTATTGGAGCGCTTTCCGCTTCTTATGTGAATGCCGGAAATCTAGGGATTGCTTATCTAATGGCAATTACCGGTAACGCCGCTGCCAGTGCACCTATTATGCTTTTCCAACTTCTCATTGTGGCTCCTATCGTCTTTATCGTGCTGGAAAAACAGCGCAACATTCAGAATAATTTTGCACCGTCCCATCTAGATATTGGCCGAATAGTACTGCGTGCTCTTCTACAGCCTCCAGTAATTGCAGTGGTGCTGGGCTTATTAGTCAGTGTAGGTGGTTGGCAGTTACCCGCCGTCGTCTATCAACCGTTGAGTATGCTCAGCCACTGCGCCGTGCCTTTGGTAATGCTAGCGATGGGAGTTTCCCTCGGGAGTATCTCTCTGCGGCATCTATTCAAAGCCGATATAGCTGCTTATGTAGCGGTCCTTATACGAGTTTTTGCCAGTCCGCTGCTCACTTTTTTCCTCGCTAAAGTCTTTGCGCTCTCTCCCGCTATGATGCTCACCGCCATGGTGGTGTCAGCTTTCCCCTCAGCTAATAACGTATTTATCTTCGCCCATCGTTATGAAACTGGAGTGGAACTAGCGCGGGATACGGTAGTGCTCTCCACTCTGCTTTCTATGCCAGTATTACTTCTAATTGCGGCGGTATTTTAATGAAAAAGCCAAAATTAACTCTCAACTCTTCCACTGCTCCTGCTGCCTTAATATCGGCGGCAATCATCCAATATATTGGAGCTTCTCTCGCCATCGGGCTCTTTGCGGCAGCTCCAGTCGGAGCTGTAGCGTGGGGAAGAATAGCGGGCGCGGCAATCATCCTGCTAATTTGGCGGCGGCCACACCTTGATTTGCACCGTATCTGGATGCCAATAGTATTTGGCTTGGCTCTCACCGGCATGAACGTAGTTTTTTATTTCGCACTGAGTCGGATTCCGCTCGGAGCAGCAGTAGCTCTTGAATACATTGGACCGGTCTTGCTCTCAGCTTTTACTGGTCGCAATTGGCGAGTGCGCTTAGGAATTCTGCTTGCCTTACTCGGGGTATTCCTTATTTCTTGGGTGGGGGTGGATATATCACAGAGTTCTATCTGTCTCGGGGTGCTCTTTGCACTCGCTGCAGGTGTGGGCTGGTCTGTATATATAGTTATTGGGCGGCGATTTTCATTAGATGGTTCCAGTATAGAAATGTTGGCATGGGGAAACTTAACTGGCGCAATTTTCTTTTTTCCTTTGGCTATTCCTGGTTTCTATCCCATTATTACTAATCCACATTTGTTAGGAATTATGGTACTGGTCGCCCTCTTCTCGAGCGTTGTTCCTTATATTTTAGAGTTGCGGGTAATGGGCGTGGTACCCACTGCGGTCTATTCTTTGTTAAGTTCGCTTTATCCGGCTACTTCTCTGCTAGTAGGAGTAGTGATGTTGCGGCAGATTCCCACTTGGGGAGAAATTCTCGGTTTACTGTGCGTCAGCCTAGCGGTGGCTTTAGTGACTGTTCCCAGCAATAAAAAGTGATTTTTTACGCCCAGAGAGTGCCTGACGGGAGAGTATTCGGTAAGAGGATGTGCAATGGAGGTAATCCCTAATAATTGCACTTAGTGTGGGTATAGATAGAGCTTAGCGCGGATATAAACAGAAGTTAACGCGCGCAATAATCGCTAAATTTTTCGGTGCTGAAGTATCGCTGCTGCGAAATCGGCAATATGGTGAGTGCTGCGTGGCAACTGCCATTTCGTAACCGCCAATAAATCTGGAGTAGCCTGCGGCGCTGCGAGCGGATATCCCATATGTGCAATCCACGGGACGTCATTTCCGGAATCTCCTACGCCAATTCCCTCCGCCGGATCTAGCTGTTCTTCCTGCAGAATTTTTTGAATCCCCGTCCATTTGGAAATACCCACGGGTGGGAAATCGATAAAAGAGGCGTGCCCGCGGACGGTGCCGGGGAAGCGTTCGGTAATCTCTTCCCAGCAGTTATCGAGTAGTTCTTGGCGTCCGCAGAAGGTGACCTTCACAGTTTTTTCTTCCGCAGCTTTATATACATCGCCACGGGCAATCGGCATTCCTTCGCTGGCAGTGCGCAGCAGCGGGGGAATATAGGGGGCATCTTCGTCGAGTAATAAAGTATCTACACTCTCTAAAAGCAGCGTAATGCCATGAGATTTTCCGTATTCTACAGCAGCTTTCACTGCAGATTTCGGGTGATACGTAGCTTGTATCTTTCCGTTATTCCAAGTGATAGCTCCGCCGGCACAGACAAGTTTTGCCGGTATTTCCGCTTTCTTTAAGAATCTATCGGCGCTGCCGAAGGTGCGCCCGGTGGCGAGAATTATTTTAATTCCGGCAGCAGTTAAATCGCGTAGCGCCTGAAAAGTTTGCGGAGAAGTGCGAGATTCTTGATCAGTAAGAGTGCCATCTACGTCAAAAATAATATGGGTGGGAAGAGAAGAATCCCAAGGTAAATTAGTTAAATCTAAAAGTGCTGCAGAATTGTTCATCAGTATTAGTCTAACTTAGATATAAGTTTTATTGCGAGTGCCTGCGGGAGAGGCGGGAATTACAAAAGTGTGCCGACCGCGGGCTACTTAATTTTGTACTCGGGGGTATTACTTCTTACCTCAGACGGCGAATAATGAAAATTCCCCTATCTGCTTTGCAAGCCAGATAAGGGAATTTACTTGTAGGCCCCGTGGGACTCGAACCCACAACCTACGGATTAAAAGTCCGGAGCTCTACCAATTGAGCTAGAGGCCCGCGTTTGGAAAACGCTCGTCGCAATTTTATGGCGAAGATGCCGTAATGCTGCGCCGGATATTTATTTTACTCATGCTCAGCGAAAAAAGAAAAGTCGAATATATAAATTTGGTACATATCACGCTCTTTTCGAAATCAAGATAAGATTAAGTTATAGCTAGTAATTCTCTGTATGAGCAGGAAAGAGAGGGTATTAATATGGCCGGCTACAAACCGCGCCGTCCGGCGCAACTCAATCCCGAGCAGATAGAACTTATTGAGGGCAACGCTGATACCGCTTACAATTCTGAACTTGCTCATACTTCTGCGCAGGCAATAGTGCCATTACCCGCAGCAGGGGCAGCAGATGCTGAAGTGATAGCGCGTATTTCGCAGCTCATCCAGGATTCGGGGGTAGATGTAATAGCGGAAGCGTGGGTGGATTCTCCGGCAGATTCTTTACCGGGTATTCTGTGGCGGGGATTCTTACTTCGGGAATGGATACGCCGTTATCCGCAAGTAGTGCAAGAGCGATATGCGGGAGCAGAAATTTATTTTGCGGAGAAAGATCCGGAGCGTACTGCGCAAATTACTTCTCCTACCGAGGTAAAAGCAGCGTGGGATGAAGTTTTCTGTGGCAATTTTTTGGGAGATTTTGCCCGCGTATTGCGCATGTCGGCGCGTTTAATGGATTATTTAGGCTCAGTGATCCCAATCTGGATTAAAAGCGATGCCGATCCCTTAGCCACAGAAGTTACGCGGCGTGACACTGCGTTGCTGCGTACAGCGGGGGAGTTCCGCCAAGCCGGAGAGCTACTTACGCAAGGATTGCTTTCATAGATGGAAATCCGCCATTACCGGCAAGTACCTGCTGATTTAGCTGCGGCAATTCGTGATTTTGCGCTTTTAATTGCCAAAAATGATGGTATTGCGGCTTTTGATGAGCAAAGCCTTTTGAATTTAGAGCGCCGCGAAGCTGCCCACTATCTTATTCCCGCGGCTGTTGGCCAAAATACAGATTCGCTTAGCTCCACGGCTGCTCTTAGCGCTGCGGTGCCGGCGCTCGCGGTGCTCAACTTAGAAAATGGTAATGCGGAGTTAGCTGTGCATCCGGATTGGCGCCGGCGAGGATGGGGAGCGAATTTACTTGCTGAATTGCAAAAAGTGGCACGTGAACTGCCGGAAGGGGTAACTCCAATACTTTGGGCACATGGCACGCTACCGGCCGCGCAGAGTTTAGCGGCGACGGCGGGGTTGCAGGTAGAAAGAACTTTGCTCGTATTGGAAAATGAAATAGCAAAACTTTCGGCGCCGAAAAACGAAAATAAGTTGGCAGATTTGTGGCAAGGAAAAAATTGGCAGCTGCGCCCTTTTACGGCGGCCAGTGTGGCGAAAAGTCAAGATATAGTCACTTTGGCGCGATTAAATCAGGTAATTTTTGTGCAGCATCCGGAGCAAGGAAAGCTCACTGTGGCCGATTTTCGCCAGCGTTTTGCGCAGGCGTGGTTCTCCCCAGATCTCTGCTTTTTAATCTATCCGCGGGCAGAACTCGGAGGAGAAACAGGGGGAGAATTTGGGGAAAATCTACCGGCCTCCTCTGCAATTGGATTTTTGTGGTTGAAGCCGGTAGATGATTTCACGGTAGAGTTGTATGTGGTAGGTATTTTGCCGGAAATGCAGGGAGCAGGTATCGGAAGTGCGCTTATGGAAAGATTGCCGCTTCTCGCTGCCGCAAGTGGATACAGACGCATAATTCTTTATGTGGATGCCGATAATGTACCGGCGCTCCGCGCTTATAAAAAAGGAGGGTTTTGTGAACTTGAAAAACATACGGGATATTTTTTGTAAAGAATCTACTCCTTTAGATGCGGGTGCGCCGGTGGAAAAGGCTGATCCAAGCGAAAAAGCTACCACGGCTGAAAAGGCAGTGCCAGCAGTGCCAGCTACACAGACTGCTGCAGAAAATGACGCTCCGGCTGCCCCAGATACTTTCGATAGAATCGGAGTGGATTTAGAAAAACAGTGGAAAGAAGAGCAAGAGCGGGAAGCTGCCTATCCGGCGGTGGAATTCGCCGTTCCGGCGCCGGCAGCGCAGCTAGATGCAAATTCTCCGGCAGCTAGTTCTTGGCGGGCAGAATTCCGAATGGGTTCTCCGGTATCTACTGCGAAGCTACAGGAAGAGGTAGAGGCAGCAGCCTTAGCGGCGCAGGAGGCGGGAAAGTCTCTCGATACGGCAGTGCTTCCGCACGGAAGATTTCTCGATAGAGAGCTCTCTTGGTTAGCTTTTAACGAGCGTGTATTGGAACAGGCAGAAGATAGAGATTTAGCTATTTTAGAGCGCGCTTGGTTTCTTTCAATTTTTGCTTCTAATTTAGACGAATTTTATATGGTGCGAGTGGCCGGGCTGAAAAGTCGTATTGAAGCAGGAATGGCCACCACCAAAGTTTCTGGATTCCCGCCGCGGCAGGTAATGGAGGGAATAAATCAGCGCGCACAGGAACTCATGGCTCGGCACGCCGCACTTTTTCGAGATTGTGTGCAGCCGAAATTAGCAGAAGTGGGAATACATATTCTGCACTGGCAAGATCTGGGAGATGAAGAAAAAGAGCGGTTGCGCAAATTCTACCGAAAACAGATCTTTCCGGTGCTCACGCCATTAGCGGTAGACCCGGCGCACCCCTTCCCGTATATCTCTGGATTATCCCTAAATTTAGCCGTGGTAGTGCGCAATAAACAGTCCGGTAAAGAGCTCTTCGCGCGCGTAAAAGTGCCTCCACTTTTACCGCGCTTTATTGCTGTGGATGCTTCCGGTAAACCTTATCGTCCGGAAGATGTACCAGCTGACGCCCAAGGGCACACCTACTATATCCCCTTGGAAGAAATTATTGGCGTCCACCTCTCTACTTTGTTTCCAGGAATGGAAATCGTCGAGTATTCTACTTTCCGCGTCACTCGTAATGAGGATTTGGAAGTGGAAGAAGACGATGCGGAGAACTTGTTGAAAGCGCTGGAAAAAGAGTTACAGAAGCGTAAATTTGGGCGAGTAGTGCGCCTAGAAGTAGCGCAGAATATCTCTAAGCACGTACTTTCTATGTTGATGCGGGAGATGGAGGTGCGCGAAGAAGATGTATTCCGCCTGCCTGAACCCTTGGATCTAACTGGTTTGGAAGTGATTCACGAACTGGATAGGCCACAGCTGAAATATAAGAAATTTGTGCCGGTGACGCCGAAAGGCTTTGCGGAAGTAGAAACTGCGCAGGAGACGGACGTCTTTGCCGCTATTCGGGCGCACGATATTTTAGTGCAACATCCCTATGATTCTTTTTCTACCTCCGTGCAGCGTTTTATTCAACAGGCGGCGGCTGATCCGAAAGTGCTGGCTATTAAACAGACTCTGTATCGCACCTCGGGTGATTCTCCTATCGTCGATGCGCTGATAAAGGCGGCAGAGGCGGGCAAACAGGTACTGGCGGTGGTTGAGATCAAAGCTCGCTTTGATGAACAAAATAATATTGAGTGGGCGCGCAAATTAGAAAAAGCCGGCGTGC